>JAPUJS010000253.1 GCA_027296045.1 bacterium
GCCACCTCGCCCTGGACCTGATTGCGAATGATCTGGCCAATGGCATTGATCGTGGTCCCCATCTGGGCCACCCGCTTTCGGTCAAACCGGATCTGCACTTCGGGGGTCCCCCCTTCGGCGCTGGTCTTAATATCAACAAGCCCGGGAATAGACAGCATCCGATCCATCATCTCGTCAGAAAGCATCTGGAGTGTATTGAGATTGTACCCCGCAATTTCTACTTCAATCGGTGTCTTAGAACTAAACAGAGAAGGCCGGGCAAATTTGAAATCTACGGCCGGAATCGCCTGCAATTCAAACCGCAACCGATCCATCACAGCCAATTCGCGTTCCCGAATCACCCCGTCGTTGAGCGCCACATTGAGCTGGCCAACATTTTCACGTTCTTCCCCGGCAGACCCCCCGGACGCCCCGGTAATCCCGATAATGCTATATACCAACCGCACATCCGGATCGTTGCGAACAATGTCTTCGATGGCCCACATGGTCTGCTCCGTCGCAGCCAGCGGCGTGCCCAGCGGCATCTCCACAGAAATCATAAACTCTCCCTGACTCATTTCAGGGATCAGTTCGCTACCCAAAAGCCGGCCCAGCTGGATGGTCCCGCCCAAAAGCCCGAGGGCCAGACCGATCACCACCAGCCGGTGCAGCAATGCCCAACGGATCATCGGTGGATATATCAAATACGCCCGGTCAATCACCAGGTTGAAGGCCCAGGAAAGGGGTTTCAGCACAAACAGAATACTCCGTCCAATGCCCCGCCCAAGGCTGCCCAACAGCCCCATCAAATGGGCGGGTCCCTCGGCAGAAGAACGCTGCCCCAGCGCTTTCCGACGCCGTCGCATCTCGGCAAACTCTCCCATCCACTCAAATTCCAGAGAAGCCAGCATCGGGATCAGGGTGAGGGCTACAAAGAGAGAGGCCACCAGGGAAAAAGTCACGGTCAATGCCTGATCGCGGAATAGCTGTCCAGCAATCCCTTCCACAAAAACGATGGGCACAAACACACAGATAGTCGTCATGGTCGAGGCCACCACCGCACTGCCCACCTCGCTTGCGCCTTTGTTGGTTGCCTCCTGCGCCCCCATTCCTTGGTCTGTATAACGCTGCACACTTTCGAGCACCACAATGGAGTTATCCACCAGCATGCCAACACCGAGCGCAAGGCCTCCCAATGACATAATGTTCAAGCTTACATCCGAGACAAACATCAGGAAAAAGGTGGCCACCACAGAAATGGGAATGGAAAGACTGATAATGCCAGTGCTTTTGGGGCTTTGTAAAAACAGGTACAGCACCAAAATGGCCAGAAAACCGCCCAGGATGGCTGTATTGAGCACCTCGGAGATCGATTCACGAATAAATGTGGACTGGTCAAATACGACCTCCATCCTGGAATTTCCAAGCAGCTCGCCCGCCTGTTTCCGAAACTCCTCCAGCCCTTCTTGAATCCTTTCGGCCACCGTCACCGTGTTGGCATCTCCTTCTTTGTAGATGGCCAATTCTACACTTTCCTGTCCGTTGATCCGGGTAATCACCGTGCGTTCTTTGCTACCCCGCACCACATGCCCTACATCTGCCAGCGTAATGACAACCCCTTCACGCTGCCCAATAACAATATCCTGAATTTCATCCACCGACTGGAACTCGTTCAGGGTCCGCACCAAATATTCTGACTCCCCGTCTTTGAGCTGCCCGCCCGTAAGATTGACATTTTCGGCCCTCAACCGGTTCACAACCTGAGAAAGTGGAATCCGCAGTGCAGCCAATTTGGGCTGATCAACCTCAATGTGAATCTCTTCTTCCAACCCGCCGTTTACCCGCACAGAAGCCACGCCTTCCAGGCTTTCCAATTCGGGTTTGATCTCCTCTTCTGCCAACAACCGCAGGGCAATCAAACTTTCCTGACCGTAGAGCCCGATCCGCATAATGGGGTCCAGAGAAGGGTCAAAACGGAGCAGTATGGGCTTGTCCACCCCTTGAGGCAAGCGCAACCGATCTAACTTTTCCCGAATATCCAGAGAGGCAAAGTCCATGTCCGTGCCCCAGACAAATTCGACCATCACATCGGACACCCCGGGCCGGGACGTTGAGCTCACGCGAATGACATTGGTCACCACACTCACCGCCCCTTCCACGGACTCGGTGACCAACCGCTCCATCTCGGCAGGGGCGGTGCCTTCATATTCGGTTCGAACCGTAATGGTTGGATAGGTAATATCGGGCAGCAAGTTAATGGACAGCCGCTGGAAGGCGACCGTACCAAAAATCACCGCCGCAAACACAAACATGGTCACAGTGACCCGCCGCCGGGTCGAAAATTCGATCAATTTCATAACAAAATACCCTAACCAACTCTGAAAGAAGAAAATATCAGCACTTTACAGACTACTCTCCACCGCCACCCCTTCCCCGCCGGGCAGGAATGACCCCGGCTTCGCGCATTTCCTGGACAAATGCCTGCCACTTTTCAGGATTGGTGCCCACTTCCGGATCTGTTTTCACCCGCTCGTCATAGGCGGTTTTCAAATCCGGAAAACGGGAGAAAAGCCGTTCCTGCACCTGGGAAATATCACCACCACTGCCCTGACCGCCTCGACCTTGACCGCCACGGCCGCCACCACGACGGCCACCGCCTTGGGCAACCTCACTACCACTACGTCCTTCCGCTTGTTGTACCGCTTCTCCCTGGGCCTGGCCTCCCTGACCACGGCGTGCCCCACTTTGACCTCCCACTTCGCCGCCTGCTTGCCTGCCCTGACCCCTGCCACCCCCTTGTCCCCCTCCAGCCTGAGAACCGCCGCCCTGACCGCCGCGGCCACCACCTTGGGCAGCCTCACCGCCACGGCCACCACCTCGGTCCACACCAGCCCCCTGTCGGCCCCGGCCTCCTCGCCCTCCTCTGCCGCCTGATGAAGCCACACCTTCCCCCACCAACCGAATCGCGGCACCAGGCCTTAAACCGTCCTGCCCGACCGTAATCACCTGTTCTCCCACGGCCAAACCCGACACAACTTCCAATCGTTCGCTGTCGGAAAATCCGATTTCCACCCGTTTGCGAGCCGCCTTCCCCATCCCGGTCTCGGGGTCTTGCTCATACACAAAAACCTGGTTGCCTTCGCCTTCCAGCACCAGGGCCTTTTTGGGAATTACCAGAGCATCTGCATGCGTTTCGGTAATAATATAAACCGAAGCAAACATACCTGGCCTCAATACAGTATCTCCCCCCGACGGAATTTCAACCGTCACCTTGATGGTGCCACTTGCCGGGTCCACCACCGGACTGATCATCTTCACACGCCCCCGAAATTCTTTGCCGGAAGCCGCTTCAACCGTAATGCGAGCCGTCTGTCCTTCTATAATTTTCCCAAAGTCCTTTTCCGTCACCTGAATCCGGGCCAGCAAAGGATTGAAATTGGCCATCGAAAAAACCACCTGGTTGTTCGTGACCAGATTTCCGATTTCAATATTTCTATGCGTCAACACTCCGGAGATGGGTGCCCGGATTTCGGTATAACTCAAATTGAGTTTGGCCTGTTCCATCTGGGCGCTGGCAGACTCCATCTGCGTCTTGGCGTTCTCAAAGCGTTCCTGGCTGCCCAGATTCCGCTGAAACAGCATTTCTTCCCGCTCATAACGTTGTTTGGCCTCCCGAAAGGCTACCTCCCGCAGGGCAACGGTGATTTTTATCTCGGCAGCATCCAATCTCGCCAAAATTGTACCGGGACGGACGGAATCCCCTTCTTCTTTCATAATCGAAATCACCTGCCCCGAAGTCCGGGATCGCACATCTACCCACCGTTCGGCCTCCAGTGTGGTATTTCTCAGAATATAGGAAGCAATCTCCTGACGGACCACAGACTCGACCTTGACGGGCAGGGCCTGTACACGCCGAGCACGACCCCCCCCACGACCACGGCCCCCGGCCGCCTGCTGACTGTCCTCTCCACCACAGGCAACCAGGCCGACAATCAGGAGAAAGCCAAACCAGGAAATGCATTGTCGAACCATTTTTCCTCCCTATTGAGCGCTAAACAAGTAAATAATTACTAACACCAAAAGATAAAATAATGGATGGCAAACGCTATCAATCAGGTTCCGCGACATTCAGAGGTGCCGTAAGAAACAGCCCCATGGTGCCGCTCCCGACGTTGTTTCGCCTTCTGGTCCTGTTCTTCTATGAACGTGTCGAATTGTTCCGTCTGTTCAGGGCTCAATATCGACCGGATCTGTTCCCGCAGATCCATCTTGATCTTCTGATATTTGGGACGCGTTTCCTGACCCAATGCCATAAACTGCTTGCGCCCATCTTCCACAATCTGATCCAAAAGAACCTTCTGTTCTTCTGTCATACTCAGCTTCTGGTGCAACTCTACCATCCTGGAAAACCGCCCTCGCCCGGGCCTTTTTGCAGCATCCTCTGCCAGGCTGTCGTAAACCGTTCCAACAGCAGCTCCCATTATGAAACTTGCCAGAAGAAACCCGATAAAATATGCCTTTCGCATCACCATAACAGGTGCTCCTTTACCGAATATTTCCGGTCAAAACAATATCCAGCGTTCGCTCTTTGGACAAGTCGGACTCCTGCAAATTCGTAAATTCCAGAACTTCCTGGTCCATCGAGCGTGTCAACCAACTATCCAGGGTGTCTGGTTCGGTATCTTGACGTATCTGGTAGGCCGCAAAAAGAAAAGAACCCACCGATAGGACCACCGTGGCCGCAACAGCAAACCGCTGCAAATCCCACGGCCTTGAAACAGGCCCTTCCGCATGCAGGCGATCCTGGAAACGGGCCATAAAAAAAGGTTTGGGAACAATCGGTTCCCAACTTTGAAACAGGCGTCGCACGCGCTTCAGGTCTTCCAGGTCTTCCCGACATTGGGGATCTACCACCAAACGGGCTTCCAGGGCCTCCTGTTGGGCCTCGTCCAATTCCCCATCCAAATAGGCGGATAAATCTTCCAGGTTATAGTTCTGTGGTGTTTCCATAGAACGCTTCCTCGAAACTAAGCTCCAAACCAGGCTTTATAGTCAATCTTCATGATTTCCCGCAACCTTGTTCTTGCTCGAAATAACCGGGATTTCACCGTCCCGATATTGCAATGCATGAAATGGGCAATTTCTTCGTACGTCAACCCGTCAAATTCACGCATCACCACCACAACTCGATAGTCATCAGGAAGCGCCTCCAGAGCGGATTCGAGGATGGCCTGAAGCTCTCTTTGCTCCACCCCTTCATCTGTAGATCGAAACTGAATCCGCCCCCGGTCCTCTCTCCCTTCCCACCGCTCCCTCTCCAGAGAAAGGTCATTTATTCGACGGTTGGGCGATTTCAACCAGTCCAGGCAACAGTTGACCCCAATACGGTATAACCACGTATAAAAC
>JAPUJS010000254.1 GCA_027296045.1 bacterium
CGGTCAAAACCTGGCTGGCCCGGGGCCGAAAGCAGCTTCGTGAGGAGCTCCAGCGCCTGGGCATCTACGGCTATGAACCGGCTTAAAAACAGCAAAAAAACAATTCCGAGTTAGGGAACAAAACCCCGAACCCGACTGAGAAAGCACCCATGACCGAAGAACAACAAAAAATCCTGCAGATGGTCGCCGACAAAAAAATCACGCCCCAGGAAGGCGACCGCCTGCTTGAAGCCCTTTCCGGTGCTCCTCGTGCCCCCTGGAAAGTGCAAAATCAGGCCCCACGCCTGGACCCGCACCAGATGGCCGAAATGAAAAAACGGGGCGTCACGCCCGAATTCATCCGCCAGATGAAAGGGGCTGGACTCCCAAATCTCACGCCCGCCCAGTTGATCGAACTCAAACGCAGAGGCGTGAGCGCAGGCTATGTCCACATCCTCAAAAAGGCGGGCTACGACCACCTCAGACCCGAACAAATCGCCGAAATGAAACGACGCGGTGTGAGCGGGGCCTACATTCAGCGCATCGCCGATGCCGGCATCCAGCCGCCGCCCTGGAACCTACTGGCCGAAATGAAAAAACGGGGGGTGGATGCCGATTATGTCCGTGACATCGCTCAGGCAGGACTCAAAGACCTCACCCCCAAAGACCTGACCGAAATGAAAAAACGCGGCGTCACACCCGAATTCGTCGCCGCAGCACTTCAGGCGGGATTTGACAATCTGAAGCCCGGCGAAATTACCGAAATGAGTCGCCGGGGGGTAAACGCGGCCTACCTGAAAGAAATGTCGGAAGCAGGGCTTGGGAATCTCACCCCCCGGCAACTGGCCGAACTCAAGCGCAGATCCTGATCTCTGATCTACTCCAAATAATGAAAGGAAGTACACCATGTCTCAAGAACGTCTAAAAGTCCTCGAAATGCTCGAGGCCGGGAAAATCAGCGCAGAAGACGCTGTCAAACTCCTCGAAGCCCTTGCCGAAGAAACAACAGAAGAACACAAACACGAAGAAACGACAGAAGAACACGACACCGAAGAACCAACCCGCTGGAGAAGACAACGAAGAAGACAACACCGAAGTCACTTATCCGACGACGAAGAACACGACCCCGAAGAAGCCCCCCGCCGGGGAAGACGGCGAAGAAGACAACGCAATCAAGACCCCTTTCCCAACGACTGGCAGCACCTGGCAGAAGAAATGGAAAACATCCAGGCCGAAATCCACACCCGGGTGGAACAGGCCCGTGAGACCCTCCGTGCATCGATGCCGCGCGTCAAACAGGCGGTCCAGGATGCGATTCCCGAAGTCGACCGGATCATCAAAGAATCTTTCAGCACCATGCCAAACATCGGCAAACTCGTTAAAGAATCTTTAGGTACCATGCCGAACATCGGCGAACTCGTTCGAGACGCGATGAACACGGCCTCTGCGACCTTTTCAGAATGGGCAGAATCGACCGGGGAACGCCACTCCGAAAAAGCAGAGCGTGATCGGACCGAAACCCACGCGGTTCAACCCGGGTCCCGGGTCGCCCTGAGAACCCCCAGAGGGGATATCCGTGTCGAAACCTGGGACAAAGACGAAATTCAAATCGATTCCCACATCCTGATTCGTGCCACCGATCAAGCGGCCGCCCAGATCTTTGCAGAAGCCATCGAAATCGAAGTCACACCCGAGCCCGGCGTCATTCACATCCAGCCCAACATCCCCAAACGGGACGAGCACCAGGAAAAAACCATCGGATCCTGTCAGGTAGATTTTTTGCTACACATCCCACAAAAAATGGACCTGGACCTCAGCACTACCCACGGCAATATCGAGCTGCCCGACATCGAAGGCACCGTTGTCATGAAAAACCACCACGGCAATATGAATCTGTCTGGAGCAACCCGAAGTGTGGTCGCCCACCAGCATCACGGAAACGTCGAGATCGGACCGATCGGTGGCGACTTCACCCTCAACAGCCACCACGGACACGCCAAAATAGGCGAGGTGGCAGGAACCGCGACCGTCCAGATACGACACGGCAACCTGTCGACAGAAAGTGTGGGACAAAATGCCGACATCAGCATCAGACACGGCAAGCTAGACCTCGGACGGGTGGGCGGCAATGCCGCCGTGGAAGTCAATCACGGTCCGGTCACGCTGGAAGCGGTAGACGGCGATCTGGACATATCTGTCAACCAAGGATCCATCACGGTCCGCGAAACCGGCGGCAATATCCAGGCCGTGAACAACCACGGACCCATGCGGTTTAGCAATGTGGCCGGCAATATCATGGCCCAAAACAACCACGGATCCATCCAGGCCGACCAGGTAGGCGGCCAGGTGGTGGCCAAAACCAATAAAGGCGATATCCGCCTGAACGATATTTCAGGCGCTGTGACCGCCGAAAACAAAGACGGACCTGTTCGCATCGACCGCCCCGGATCCGGCGTGATGGTGCAAAACCAAAACGGCGATATTTCGATCCATTCCCGAACCGGCATCGGCGGCGATTATGTCCTTCAGAGCAAAGGCGGCAATATCTCCGTCGACATCCCCGAAAACGCCGCAATCGACGTCCAGGCCTGTGTCACCCGGGGCCAGATCCACACCGACCTGCCTCTCGAAATCTCGGGCGACAAAAAAACCGGCCAATCTGTCACAGGCCAAATCAACGGCGGCGGCACCAAACTCACCGTCGAACTCCAACGCGGCGACCTCTCCCTCCAGACCTGCTCTGGGGAACCCGCAGAACCGGTTGAGCCAAAAGAAATGAATTGACAAAGTAATACTTAAAGGCGTTGGAGTCATCACTTTCCACTTGCGCGTCTTTCCCCACCTCCTTATTTTCTTAACTCAGCATCTTCATCATCACCCAGCATCCGGAGGATATTCTTACTATGGGGTATATGCAGGTCTACCGCGTGGGGGGCGAAAAGGCCGAGTCTCCCATGCGCAAAATCTCCCAGTTGCTCACTGGTGACGGCATCGACTGCGACGAATTGGGCGAATTCCGTCCCGATGTGGGCTGCGTCCTGGTCGATTTTACCGCCGGTGAAGAGATGGTCCAGCAAACCGAGCTGACCGTGCCGCAACTCCCTCAGATCCTGGTGGCCAGTACCCAGCTTCTGGGCAGCAAGCAGTTTGGCATTGCCGACGAAGTAGTCTCGCCCGATCTGGACGGTGCCGAAATCATCCGCCGCGTCCAGTGCATGCAAAACATGGCCGTCCGCCTCCTGGAAGAAGTGCCCGAACCCGACCACACCGGGATCCTCGTCGACGGCGATACCGAAGGCGACGAAGCGACCCTCAAAAACCTGGCCGAAATCCTGAACAAGGCCGAAATCGAATGGGCGCCCCTCCAGGACGAAAGCGATGGAACCGGCACGGGCATCATCTATACCCACTATCGCCGCCTCTCCTACGCCCGGCTGCTCCAACGGGACTACCCCGGCTATGTCCACATCCAGATGGCCCCCACCCCCGAACTGCGCATCGAAGCCCTGACCACCGGCGATATCTCCTACACGCGCCGCACCAATGCCGACGAAATCACCGTCCGCCACGAGCGATTCCTCCACATGCTCGACCGCCTGCGCAACCCCGACAAATACCGCCACGATCCGCTGGACCACCGGGCGATGATCGTTCTCTTTATCGGCGAGCGAAATGTGGGGAACGACCTGCGTACCGGCATTTCTGCTGAAGAAATCGATTTCAACGTCACGCCCTCTGTCGCCGGAGCCCTCAGCGAAGCCTTGAAAAGCGATGCGGTGCTCATCGACTTGAGCAGTATGGAAGAGGCCAAAGAACGTCTTACCTTTCTCCAACTCCTGCTTAAAAACGAGGACAAGCCCCCTGCTGCCCTGCTTTTCCCCAAAGAAGCCTCCGCCCAGCTCAAGGCATTTGGTGAAAAAAACGGGGTTACAATCATCGAATCCTACACCATAGATAGCGTGCGGGACACACTGAAAGGTTTGAAAACCTGAATGCTTCTCTTGGCGGGATCTCTATCTGGGTCCTGGCCAGCAGCCTGCTCATCGGCTGTGCTACCGGCGGTTATACACCCGGCGATCGATCTGCAAAAGCCCACTACGACCGGGCCATTGCCTATTATAGCAAAAAAAAATTCGACGACGCCATCGAAGAATACCAGATGGCCATCCACGAAAATTCCAAGATGACCAAAGCCCACTTTGGTCTGGGCGTCGCCTTCATCCACACCGGATTTTTCCGGGGGGCCGTCCTGGCCCTGACCGAAGCCCTGACCCTCGAACCCAACTTTCCCGAAGCCGATTTCAACCTGGGCATTGCACATTTTCACCTCAAACAGCATGACAAAGCCCTCACCCACCTCGAATCGGCCTATGCCCAGAACCCCAACCTCCAAAACCTCCATTTTTTCCTCGCCCAGACCTACGAAGCCCTTTCCCGGCCCGATCGCGCCCTCAGCTCCTATAAACAGGCCCTGCAAACCGATGCAGACCTCCGGACCCACCGGGCGCTGGCTGCACTCTATCGCCGTCGCAACGACCCTCAAAATGCCATCAAACACTATCGAGCCGCCGTTGCAGTAGACACGACCAACTATGAAATTCGATATGAACTGGGCGTGCTCTACGAATCCCAGGACGACCCTACCCATGCTGCCCGCACCTTTCGCAAAGCCCTCGTCCTGCGCCCGGACAACCTCGCCCTCGGATTTCGCCTCTCCGACCTGCTCATCCGCCTCCAGGCCTTCCAGGACGCCGTCGATCTCTACAACACCATCCTCCTGAAACATCACCAAACCGCTCAGATTTATTTCAACCTGGGCACCCTCTACGACCATCTCGGCGATCCCACAAACGCGATCCAGTCCTACCGTCAGACCACCCGACTGGATCCTCACTTTAGCAACGCCCATCTCAACATGGCCATTGATCTGCTGCAGCAAAAACAATTCAAAGAAGCCCTCCTGGCCTACGAAAAATTCCTGGAAACCGCCCGGGATGAAGCCACGCGCAACCAGGTTCAACAAATCGTCACCCGCCTTCGCACAGCCCTTGCCCTGCCGGAGTAGCAACATCGCCTGCCCAAAACACAAAAAGCCCTGCCTCAGTTATGAGGCAGGGCTTTTTCCATTCCAGTTTAAGTTACATCCCAGGGTTGACCCCTCACTAACACACCCCTAAGGCTGTGCCGGACACATCCCCCCACCCGACCCAATCCCACGCCCTTTCTTTTTCCCTTCATTCACATATCCGCGTCCTTCCGACACAATCTGATCAATCGTTGCATCCGACAAATGCACATCCGGCTCCACAGGCGCTGGCGCCTCCCATTCACCAACGTCTTTCAGCTTGGGTGTAAATAAGGCCAGCTCGACCGCATGTACCCGAAGTCCGTTCAAGTCCATTGCCAGAATCGCATTCAGCTGTTCGGCACGCCCCTTCACTGCCGGTCGGGCTTTTCGCTGACTGGCCATACCCGGAGGACCGCCGGCCTTGGCCAGCGCTTTCTGTTCGGCCTTCTTGGCCTTCACTACCGGCTGTTGGACCACCGGTTCAGGTGCCTTTTCCAAATCCATCGGAATAAGCGCCACCACATGCGCCCGATCCGGCTCCGGGGCAGGCCGGTTCACATAATAAGCCAGTGCAAGCCCATGCACCAGAACCGACACCCCGATCGCAATATGTCGACCTCGCCCCTTCAAAACCCGAATCTCAAAGCCTTTCATAAAAACCCCCTGACCGTGTAAATGGAAAAGAAACACAGTCCCGGCATGCTAAAAGAAGATAACCCAATAAGGTTTGAACGCAAAGGAAAAAGGAAAGTTTCAACAAAAGTCAGCCTGCTGGTACGGTGGGTTTTCGTGGCCCTCCGTGCTTCTTCGTGGCCCTCTGTGATCCCGCCACCCCTTCTTTTGGCACACCGTTTGCGATCACTAAAAGTGTGCGTTGTCAAGATTTACCCATCCAAACCCACTTTTGTGATCCACATCACGCACCCCATGTGACCTGGTTCACAAAACCCGCTTGAGTCCGTTCAAATCGACATCATACGCCGGAAAAAACGCACCGTTTCACAGGAAAATTTTACCCGTCGATCTGTAACATTTTGACCCGACCTCTCACACTTTAAACGATCGAAACACAAAAAATGAAATCCACCGAGCCATCCGACAAAACGCACAACACACACGATTCCCGTTCTGATCGGACGACTCAACCCCATAAGGAGAGACCGATGAAACGCCTTGTATCCCTGCTGCTGATTCTGGTGCTGTGCCCCTTCCTCGCCTACGCCCAGGAAGACGCCCGATTTGAAGGCACCGTCACCGACACCCGGCCGCACAACAATCCGCCGGGATTTTTCCTCCAGGACACCGACCAGGTGCCTTTTGTGGAGATCGCACCCACCACCCTCGAATCGCCCGGCACAAGAATCTATGATACCGGGCGCACCGTCCGCCTTTCTCTGAACGACCTCCAACCCGGCGCACGGGTCGCCATCACCGGCGCTTTTGATGGCCCCCGGTTTATTGCCCGGGAAGTCGTCGTCCTCGAAGCCGTTCGGCGCATCTGGTTCGACGGCACCGTCTCGGAGATCCACCGCGAAAGTGCCAACACAGGCACCATTGTGCTCTGGAACCGGAACCCCGAACGGATCGATCCCCGGACCCACGTCTACATCGACGGCGAAGATCAGGGCACCGGTGCCCAGGTTCTCATCGATTTGCTCCACCGCACCGACGAACCCGTTGTGGTCACCGTCTCGAATCAGAATTTCTTCGAACTCAACTGGCTTTATGGCCGAGTGGACGTGTCGGTCGGCACGCCCCAGCCCTTCCGCAGTGAAAACAACGGCGTCATCACCTTTCAACTGCCGTCCAACCCGGATGAAGCCATCTACATGGTGGACCATGAACATGCGCTCAGCCAGATCCCGGCCGTCATTCCCATCACCGAACAGACCGAATTCCAGGACGAAACCCGGGACAACCAGCGCGTCTCCTTTGAAGACCTGGCCCCCCACACCCGGATCTACGTCAATATGGAAGTGGCGGGCACCCATGTGATCCGCACCCAAATCACCATTGCCGATCACCCGAGAGACATTCGCCTCTCCCTGGAAGTGAGCGGCCGAGACCCGGCCTCTCGGACTTACCACCTGGAAACGGGGCCCGGCGTCCCCCTGGCCCCCAATGTGCGGGCGTTCAACCGGGCGGGTGACTTCGTCTCCTTGTACGAACTTCAAGATCAGCAATGGGAAGTCCCCTCGGTCGTGCTGATCACGTTAGATCCCGTTACCCAATTGGGCATCGAAGTCCACCTTGTTGAATACCACGAAGGCCTCGAACCCGGTCCCAACCAGGTCCTCCAGGGCGCCCACCAGGGCATCCACCGAGGCTTCTGGATCAGCAATCACGACCCGGAAATCGGCACCCAGAGCTTTAACGGCGTCCTCACAGAAAATACGGTTCTCCGCACCCCCGACGGTCAATCCGTGAGCCCTTCTCAACTCGACTGGGGCGCTCAGGTCGAAGCTGCCGGCATCTTTACCCGAGACGAATTCACCCTCACCGAAGTTATTTTTCAGAACATGGTGCGCCCTTTTGACATCACCACCCGCATCCGGGGAGTCGAACTCGAACACCGCTGGATGACCTTCGACGGCGGATCTCCCATCCGGGTGGCCCACAATGCCGAAGTCTTCGACCATTTCGGCGACCCGATCACCGTGCAATTGCTGCACGATTTGATGAACCAGTTCGACTTCCAGCTCCGCCTCACCTTTGGCGACAACACCAACCCGGACGGATCTCGTTCGGTTTCCAAAATCGAAGCCTTTCGGCCCCATGCAGAAGTACCCGTCGGAGACAACCAACGGCACCTCGACGGCGCCCGTATTACCCCCTGGTCCGATCCCCCGCTCCTTTTTCCTCAAAGCGTAGACGGTGCCAATTTCAACGACGCGCTGGAAGTCATCGATGTTCTGGGTTCTCCCATCGACGCCCGGGCTTTAGAAGAAAACCTCCCGGTCCGCGTCACCGGCTGGATATTGGAGAAAACACGCCGCCCCGGCGACATCGAGCGCATTGTTCGCATCGACCGCATCCAGATCCTGGGCGGCGTGGCCACCGAATATCGCGGCGTGCTCTCAACGATCGACGGAAATCGCCTCGTCTTCGACGACCCCGAGCCGTTTATCGTCACCCGCCACACCGATCTGCGGGAAGAAACCGACTTCCACACCGACTTTCTCACCCTGGCCGCCCGCATCCGATCCGAAGGCAGCCTGCGCCTCCACCTGGGCGCTGATTTTGAAACTTCCGGTTCTCCCCGGATCTGGTGGGCCCGCGTCTTGCGCTCCGGAGAGTCCGACCCATCTTTTCTTCCTTCGAACGAAATCATTGCCACCTTTGTTTCGGCAGACGAAGAAACCCGCTCGCTTCGCACCGCACCGGTTCCGCCCATCGAACGCACCGAAAACACCCGCATCGTGGGCCTCGACGGCAATGACCTCGCCTTTGACACCATCGTGCCCGGCGCACGCCTGGTCGTCCTGGCCGAAACACGGGGCGACCGCCTGGTGGCCACAGAGATCCGGGTCGAAGCCGTGCCCAAAGCCTTTGAATTTACCTCGGTGGTCAATCAGGTCGATCCCGAAGACCGCCTGATTCACTTTCACGCACCCGGCTTTGTCACCGTCCATCCCGACGCGGAAATCGTGGACATAGACGGAGACATCATCTCTTTTTCCGAACTCCCCTCCCGGCTATTCGGCCTGGACACGCCACTCTTGCGCCTCACCCAGACCCCCGACAGCCCCACCGAAGCACCCGTTGTCGAACGGGTGGAAATTGTGGATCCCAACCGTCCAATTGACGTGAACGAAAACCAGATCCTGGTCGTCATTGACGATCCAGGCGCACGCATCGGCCTTTCCGAACGCCGCATCGAACCCGTGCCCCTTCCCTCGATGGTGGTCACAGAAAATGCGACCATTCACAATGGCGACGGACAGGCCATCGATTTGGCCGACCTAACCTCCGGAGTCCGGGTTCACCTGCAAGGCCAGGCCATCCGCGACCGGCTCATGATCACCGCCATTGAGGTCGTAGGCGTCCAGACCTTCACAGGCGAAGCCATCATTGCCTCGGTCGATGTCGAAAACCGAATCATTACACCGGCGCCCGAACCTCCGTTGACAATCGCTCGGGGTGCCTGGATTGGCAACCTGTCCGGCCAGCGGATCTCCCTGAGCGCCCTATCAGATCTCCTCGCACGCCACCCCGATTTTGTGCTGGCCGCCGAGACCGATCCGATCAACGGCGACATTGTCGCCCTCCGTCCGGCCGACCCCCGGTCGCGTCGGCGTCCCCGTCCCGAAGAACTCTTCTTTCCCAGTGAAGAAGTCGAGATCGAACCCTTCGATTTCCGCCTGGTCTTCCGGACCGAGCCGCCTGCCTGGGTCGATTCGGACGCTCCCATCACCGGAATCAACGGGGAAACCCTCACCATGGCCGACCTGAAACCCGGCCAACGTATCTTTGTCCGTGGCATCGAAATCGAAAACGGCTTCCTCATCACCGCCATTGTGGTGCGCCCCACCCTGAATGCTATTCAGATTGACCCCCGCATTGCCGACTTGGATGAAAACGGCATAGAAAACGATGTGCAGATCAACGTCATGACCCCGTCCGGCACCACCGTAGACCTCCCGATCCGCATCCAGGTCGACTTCAACCGGCCCCTGCTCGCTCGATCCGGTCACGTGCTCACCAACCTTCCGGCAGGCCCCCACCTGATCCACGTGGACCTGCCCGATCGCCCCGGCCTTGCCGACCGTGCCCGCGTCTTCATCAGCGCCCGGGGCTCGGCCTTCCGTGTTGTCGAATCCTTGCCGGCCACCGGATCCACCGGTGTATCCAGCCCCACCGATATCTCCATCACCTTCAACGAACCCGTGCATCAGGTGGGCGATTTTGTCGCCGCCAACGGCCTGATCAACCCCACGCCGGCCTCCGGCCAGCCCGGCAGACCCGAATTGCGCGACAACAACCACACCCTGGTATTTCACAACGTACACCTCACCGAAGACACCAATTATATCCTCACGGTCTTCTCGGCCATCAGCGGTTCGGGCAACACCCTGGCCCATCCGTTCCGCATCCGCTTCTCCACCGGCGGGGCCCTGGCCCAGCTCAGTCTATTGGCCGGCCACGTCACCCTGGGAGACGGTCAGCGCTTCGTGGGCACGGTCCGCCTGTTTAATGCCGAAAGCGAACAAATCGCCGAAGTCCCGCTCACCGAAGACGGCCGCTTTACCCTCGAAGACCTCTTCTCGGGCACCTACCGCCTCTACGTCGATATCAGCGCCGAAGACGGTCGCACCGTCAGTGGCTTCTACGATGCCGACGGAGACGGGATGCCCGACGACATTTTCCTGTCCAATGGCCAGATCAACAACAACCTGCTCCTGACCCTCAGCTTGCCCGAACGCCCCCTAAAAGGGCAATCTACCCTCAACCAGGGTGCCACGGTAATCCTGGATCTCGACCCCCGAGAAGGCACACAGAATGTGATGGACGTCCTGCCCGATTCGGAAGTCCACGTGGCCGTCTATGCTGCCGAATCCATCGACCTGATCGGCTACAACGTGGCCCTCACTTACGATCCGGAAGCCCTCGTATTTCAAGGGGTGGAAGAAAACAGCGAAACCGAAGCCAACTTCCTGCGCCAAAACGGCGGCCTGGCCGTCACGCTGGCCCCGGTGGTACAGCCTGGAAGCGTCGAACTGGCCGGTGCCATCCTGGGTCCCACAACCGGACAGGCTGTAACCGGCTCCGGATTGCTGGGCATTTTCCGTTTCCGCACAAAACGCGACTTCGAAGGCCGCGCCGAAGTGCGGGTGCCCCGCATTCAACTCCAGAGTCTCATCGGTGCCGAAACCCTCACACCGGGCGTCCTAGCAGTCTTTGAACCGGCCGCCACCCGTATCTTGATGCGGCTTTCTGCCACACCTGAAACCATCCCGGCCGACGGCCAAACCCGGGCCACAATCCGGGCCGAATTAGTGGACGCGGCCGGCAACCCGCTCACCGAAGAAACACCCGTTCACTTTGCCATTCTCTCGGGCGTCGGCACCATCGGCCAGCCCGAAATCATCACTACCACCGGCGTTGCCGAAACCGAACTTTCCGCTGTAGACGCCGGTTCCCTGGTCATCACCGTCTCGGCCCTCGGCGTGACCGAACAGATCACCATCGGCATCGACACTCTCCCGGGCGAAGGCCCCGTGGGCCCTGTTGCCCTCGATCTGGATACGGCCGACGGCGATCAGGGCAGGCGCGAAGGCCAGGCCCCACAAATCGGCAATACGGTCACCGTCGACCTGGTTGCCACCGGCCAGGCCAGCAACCTGGCCGGATATCAGATCACGCTGGAATTCGATTCCGACCAACTCGGTTTCACAGATTTTGAAGCCACAGGTCTCTTCCAGGACGCGGTGGACATTCCCACCCTGGGCACGAACAATGCCATGATCAGCGTGGCCTTCCTGGGCATGGGCCCCACGACTTCAGAAACCGGAACTCTGGGTCGGGCCACCTTCCGGGTGCTGGACGGCTTTCAGGGCGAGACCCGAATCACCCTGACCCAGGCCGTGTTCTCCACGCCCACCGACCAGCGCACCCTAAAAATCGGCACCGGTGGCGCAACCGTCCAGATTGGCGGTGCCGTCACCACAGGAACAGGCGCTGACTTCGACGGCGACGGAACCGTCGGCTTTGCCGATTTTATCTCCTTCGCCCAGGTCTTCGGTACCTCCGGTGAAGATGCCAATTACG
>JAPUJS010000255.1 GCA_027296045.1 bacterium
GGGTAATTCAGACGTTTGCGAACCAGGTGGTGGTGGATCCGCAACACCTCAATGTGGCGATTGGCGTGAATATCGACCGGCAGCCCTGGCGCCGGGCCCTGGAGCTGATCGCCGATCAAAACCGCCTGCAGGTGTGGCAGCGGGAGACCTATTATGAACTTCTGCCTGTGGGAGCCGGGCAGGGGGCCGGGGAGGTCGACGACGAGGGGACCACGCTGGACAGCCGGGAGGTCAACATCTCGGCGATCTTCTTTCAGGCAGATCGGGCGGCGCTGCGGGAACTGGGCATCGACTGGAGCACACTGAGCGGCGGGCGGGTGGACGTGACGGCCGCCCACCTGGGTGCAAGCCAGGTGGTGAGCGATCAGTTTGCGGTGGGGGCACGGGCAAATATCAATCGGTCGCTGAGCGTCGATGTGTTGCTCAAGGCTTTTGAGTCGAATAATGTCGGGGAAATCGTGGCCAACCCCCAGATCAAGGTCCGGAGCGGCAAAACGGGCTACATTCAGGTGGGCTCGGATTTCTCTGTAACGACCTCGGATTTTGCCGGAAATGCCATCACAAAGTTTGTGAGCACCGGCACGATTTTGACCGTGACGCCCAAGATTTATTCCCAGGATCTGATCGATTTTGTCGACCTGGAGGTGGAAGCCGAGCGAAGCTCCCTTGTCGATCCGGTCCGAAATCTGGTCAGCAAGACCATCGCCAGAACGTCCACGCTGCTCCGGGATGGGGAACAGACGGCGATCGGCGGGCTTTACGGGCAGGAGATTTCCACTGCGCGTACCGGCGTGCCGCTGTTCAAGGATCTGCCCGGCTGGTTTTTTGGGTTGCGCTATTTGTTTGGCACCGATTCGAAACAGGTTAGAAAGACGGAACTGGTGCTGTTGCTTCGGGTGGACATTGTTCCAAGCATCCGGGAGCGGGCAGAGGCACAGCCTAGGGAACGGAAATTGTACGAGATTCTCGAGGAACGGAGAAAGGCCTTCGATGCGTTGACGGCAGAACCGAAACAGAGTTTGTCCGATACCCTGAAAACACCGGAGCCGTCCTATGGCAAATGAGATTGATCTTTTTTTTCGAGGAATTTCCGACCAGGACCGGGAGGCTTTTGTGGGTTTGGGCAGGCCGGTCGATTTCGAAGCGGATGAGGTGATTCTGCCCGCCGGTCGAAGCGAATGGGACCTGTACATTGTCCAGGAGGGCGAGGTTTCTCTCTGGTTCGGCAACGTCCATCTGGCCGATTTGACGGTCGGGCAAACCGTGGGGAGCTCTGCCATCCTGTTGCCTCAGATTCAGCGGTCTGCTGTACGCGGGAATCGCGGGGGTGTCTTGCTGCGGATTGACCGCGAGTCCATCATCCGTTTTTTTGAGGTGCGGCCCGAGCGAACGTTTCAGCAGTTTTGTGTGAACCTGTTCAAGGTCTGGGTCGAGATCCTGAAACAGCGAAACAACCGGATTATGGACCTTCAAAGCCAGCTGCTGGTCGTTTCTTCTTCCAGCCAGGATCGGCGGTTTAAGTTGCTGATTGTGGACGATGAGCCCAGCATTCTCCAGACGCTCTCGGAGGTCTTTGAAGATCGCTACGATGTGGTGACGGCCCAGGACGGCCTGGAAGCAGTTACACAGGCCTTTTCGGAAAAACCCGATTTGATTTTGCTGGACCTGCGTCTTCCCGAGATCGACGGTTTACGGGTCTGCGAACGTTTGAAGGGCCACCCCGATACGGGCCACATCCCGATTGTGCTGGTGACGGCATTGACGGCAACGCCGGATCGGGTCAAGGGGATGATGTACGGGGCCGATGAATACCTGACCAAACCGGTCGATATCCAACAGCTCGATGATACGGTAAATCGCATTCTGACAAAAGTCTATGGCTGAGACGGTGGGAGAAATGGAGGGACTTCATCGCCCCTTCGTAATACCGCTTTCGCAAAAGGAGAAACCATGGCAAAGCGAGCAAAGAAACCCAATGTGTCCAAAAAGAAAACCAAACGCAAAAAAATTCGGGTTGCCATGATCGGGGCCGGAGGGCGAGCAAGAGGGGCACATTATCCTTCGTTGCGGGATATCCAGGATGCCAAGATGGTGGCGGTTTCCGATTTGAACGAAGAACGCATGGATGCTGTGGCAAAAGAATATGATATTCCGGGGCGGTATGCCAATTATGTGGAGATGATTGAGAAGGAAAAACCCGATGCGGTCTATGTGATTATGCCGCCGTATCACATGTTTGATATTGCCGCAACGGTGATGGAGATGGGGTGCGATTTGTTTATCGAAAAACCGCCTGCAGTGACGACTGAACAGGCGCGGCAGATGGCGATTCTGGCGCGAAAAAATAGGGTGCTCACCGGGGTGACGTTTCAACGGCGGTTTGCGCCCTTAATCCGAGGTGGCAAGAAGATAGTGGAGAAGAAGGGGCCGGTACACAGCGCGGTTTCCACGTTTTATAAGTGTGCCGTGGGCGGGGGGCCCTATTATCGAGGGGCGATGGATATTTTGATGTGTGACGCGATTCACGCGGTGGATACGTTGCGCTATTTATGTGGGGGAGAAGTAGAAAGTGTGGCGAGTGATGTGCGGCGGCTGGATGCCGAGCACTGTAATGTGCACCTGGCGCTGGTCAAATTTAGTTCGGGGGCGACAGGGGTGCTGTTGACCAACTGGATGACCGGACGGCGGATGTTTACTGTAGAGATTCACGGGCCTGGAATTTCGGTATTTGGCGATCCGGAAGAAGGCGGGAATGTATTTGCCGATGGGAATGTGGAACCGGTTCAAAAACTGGATCCATTTGTGATGAGCAAGAGCAATGCGCCTCACATTGCATACGGGGCATATGATGTGAACAGGCACTTCATCGCGTGCATTCAAAAGGGCAAACAGCCGGAGACAAATTTTGAGGATGCGGTGAAGTCGATGGAACTGGTGGACGCGATTTATCAGAACCAGATTTGATAGGGAGGGTTTTCCAGATTTTTTTATTTGGCCCTGCGGTAGGTCCTGACCCATCTGCACTTTTCACACCAGAGGGCTTCGAGAAGGCTCTGGTTGCTCCGATCCGCACACCGTAAAGCCATAGCCGACGAAGTCTCCAAGGTTGCAAGGTCGAAAAAGGCGATCCTGAATGGATCGTCTTTTTGATTGCAGAAGCCTGGAAGAAAACTCGCGTTTTTAAACGCGTTGGAGTGTCAAAGTCCCAGTTCATCGCCAATTTCTATCATCGCATCGCGGACAAAGGCGATGTGATCTTCGAGATCCATGTGCAGTTCATCGGCCCCCGTTTGGATGTCTTCCCGGTTGACTCCTTTTGCAAAGCCTCTTTGTTTCATTTTTTTGCGGACGGAAGACACCTTTAGATCTGCCAATTTTCGTGAGGGTTGCATCAGGGTAACGGCGACAATGAATCCGGTGAGTTCATCGACTGCAAAAAGCGCTTTGTCCAGTTTGCTTTCCCGGGGCACGCCCAGATAAGGGGCATGGGCTTTGATGGCGTGCAGCATTTCTTCGGGATAGCCTTTTCCCTGCAAAATGCCCATCCCGAACATCGGGTGCTCTTCGGGGGTAGGGTGTTTTTCATAATCGAAATCATGCAGCAACCCCGTGATCCCCCAGAGGTCTTCCGCTTCCCCAAATTTTCGAGCATAAGCCCGCATTGCCGCTTCCACGGCAAGCATATGTTTGATCAAATTAGGATTTTCAGTGTGTTCTTTCAGAATCGCCATTGCTACCTCTCGGTCCATTGCTGCCATCTCTTCTCCTTTGATCACAAGGAATTACAAAAGCAGGTGAGGAAAGTTTCACGCAAATCATCTGCTTCTTTCGGGAAGGGTCGTGAAGGGTTTTGTGGCCCTTCGCGCTTCTTTGTGTGGTGGTGCGGGGTGTCGCGTGGGGTTTCGTGATCCCGCCCGTTATGCCAGGTGTCCGTTGCTTCCCGTACGGCGTTTGACTTCCCGCATGGTGCCCAGGGTTCTTTCCAAGATGTCGTATACGATCTTGAGGCGGTCGTTGATCGAGCGGTTTTCCAACAGGGTTTGCTGGTCGGCGTGGGGGAGGTTGATGCTGGCGGCGACCACGTAAGAGAGTTCTCCCAGTTCTATCGATTCTTGTTTTTCCTGTATCCAGCCGATGGACAGTTTAAGGGCTTCCAGATACAGGTTTTGGACCCGATTGCCCAGGTCCAGGTCGATGGCTTCTTCGAGATCGGACACGGTTTCGACAACACCCGAGATATAGGAGTGAAGGTCAAATCGCTCGATCATTTTGAAGCGCTGGGTGCCTTCAATCAAAATGTCCATCCGGCCGTCGGGCAAGCGATTGACCAGTTCGGCCACACGGGCAGCACACCCGAAAGGCCGAAAATTGTCGTCGGTGCCCCACACCAATCCAAATTCTGTTTCTTGCTCCAGGCATGTGTTGATCATCAGTTTGTAGCGTTCTTCAAAAATATGGAGCGGGATTTGTTTGTGGGGAAGCAGGACCAGATCCAGGGGAAAAAGGGGAAGTTCAAATTGGTTGTCGTTCATATCGCTCTCGTAACTTAGGGCATTAAAATGAGATTGCCAAATCGGTCGGGATTTTGGGGGTCTCCATAAGTGACAGACCAGGTCCACCGATGGTTCGGGGTTTGGGCATAGCGCCAGGACAGGTTGAATCGGAAGTGGGGGACGGGACGGGCAGGATCGATTCCCAGTTCGGAAAACGGGAGCGCACATTCCAGTGTCCAGCGGTCTGGGGTTCTCACCTGGGCGGCCTGCCAGGTTGGGTTCCAGTCCGGGTTTCCGTCTTTTTGGTCGAGCATCGCACCGGTTGGGGTCAACGAAAAAATACGCGGTGCGTCCCCCCCAACCGAGATCGCCCATTCTACCCGGTCTTCCGGGACCGATGTGTCCTTGTCTCGAAGTCTGATCCAGGCAGCAGAGGCCTGGCTGTCGGGCAAGTCGCAGGATAGGGACAAATACAGGTGGTCTGTGTCTCGGGCGAT
>JAPUJS010000256.1 GCA_027296045.1 bacterium
CCAGGGCAAACGCTGGTTTCCGGGTAGGCTTTCGTAAAATCCTGTGGCGGCTGCTTTGTCCGATACATAGGTCCAGTCGGGCAGATACAGGAGTATACGGTCGGCCCACTGGTTCTGGGAGTCGGCAAAATAATGAGGGGCCGTCACGATGCCCAGGAAATAGCCCGAAAGCCATTCGCCTTGCATGCAGGCGGCAACCATGCCGATACAGCAAAGAGTGAGAAGCTCTGAGGAAGTGAAACCCCTGCCCCGGCGCTCTAGAAACAGGTTGAGGACCAGGAAACCCATAAAGGGAATGAGAAAAGCCACCGACAAATGTGCATAGTCGCCCCGGGAGGAATGCACAATGAGGCTGGAATAAGCCGGCCAGAGGTTGATGAGGATGGACAGACCAAGACCGGTGATGACGGAACGTCGAGTCATGCCCTAAAAAAGGCAGAGGAGCGACATGTGTCAAGCATTTCAGAGTTCCCCTTGGTTCTCCATATGGTGTGTCTCAATCCTATCTTGGACGGTGGTTCAGCTCATACCAGAAGCTGGGTGTGGGAATGCCAAGGGGGTCCTGTGTGCGGTTCTCGCCCTGGGACGAGAAATGGTAGAGGGCTTCGGTGAGCGGCAAGTTGATGTCGGCGGCTTTGGCCTGGGCAATAAAGTAGGGCAACTCGCGGAGTTTGCAGTCTTGAGAGGCTGCCCGGTTGTCGATGATTTGTTTGACGGCCTGTTCAAAAGAGGTGTGGGCCGCCCGGCTGTAGATAGCGTGTCCCAGAGGGCCTGTGGGTCGAGGCCGTCCTGCACACCGATGAATGCCGCTTCGAGGAAGGCGGCTTGCGCAACGCCCATTGCAATCTGGTTTACGGCCTTACCAAGTTGACCGGCACCCACATCGCCCAGGTGGCCGATATTGTTGCCTATGGTGTCGAGGATGGGGCGGCATTGTGCCACGGTTTCCGGGGCCCCTCCGACCATCACGGCCAGGGTTCCGGCGTCGGCCCCTCGGCCACCTCCGCTGACTGGCGCGTCGACCAGGTCGGCACCCTGAGCACGGATCTGTTGGGCCAGGCGGCGGGTTTCCGGGACTTCTGTGGTGCCTGCGTCGATCAGGATTTTGCCGTCTTTCAGGTCCGGCAAGATTTCTTCGGCGACCTTGACGAAGGTGCCGGAGGTGGGCAGGCTGGTCAGGGTGATGTCAGATTTTTGCACGACATCGCGGGCCGACGCCCCGGCCGAAGCGCCACCTTCGACCAGGGCGTTGATATTTTCCTGCTGGAGGTCGAAAACGGTGAGGGCATATCCGGCTTGAAGCAGGTTACGGGCCATGCCACCTCCCATGGTGCCGGCACCGATCAGACCCAGGAGGGGACGGTTGTTGGGTGAACTCACAGGGTGCTCCCTTTTCGATAGGCTTTACTTCCTTATTGAGTCGGTTATGCCGATCCTTTGACGGCGATCTTGATGGCATCTTTGCCGTCCAGGTTGTAGCCGCTGTGCAGGGCATTAAAGCCTTCGGCCACGCGTTCCAGGGGAATGACGTGGCTGACCAGGTCGGCAAAGGGGTATTCATTTTTTTCCAGAATGGGCAGGGCGCGGACGAAATGCTCCGGGCGAGAGGCCCAGACGGCCTCCAGACGGATGTTTTTGCGCATGAACATGTGGTTGGGATTGCATTCGAAGGTGCCCACATCGACAAAGTGGCCCATCTCGATGTATTTTCCGCTGTGACGAACGTAGTCCAGGCCTTCGGGCATGGCGGGCAGAAAACCGGCACATTCAAAGACAATGTCGGCACCCTCTCCCCGGGGCGTATTTTCACGCACGATTTTCTTGCGTTCTTCCGGGTCGGGCACTTCGGCAATGTCGATGGTGAGATCGGCACCCAGTTTTTTGGCCAGTTCCAACCGGCCCGGAGGTCCGCCCACAATGATGAGTCGTCCGGCACCCGAGACCTTGGCGGCTACCAGGGTGAGCAGACCAATTGGGCCGGATCCCTGGACAACGATGGTATCGCCAAATTGGATTTGGGCTCGCATGACGCCGTGGACACCAATGGTGAAGGGCTCGGTTAAGACGGCGACTTCGGGCGGCATGGTGGTTTTGAGGAAAACGGTGTCGGGGTTCCAGAGGTAGATATATTCGCCGAATCCGCCTCTCAGGTAGGGTTCTTCTTCCGACGGGAGAAAGCCGTAGGCGCCCTTGTTGGTGCCGGGCACCAGGATGACGCGGTCGCCTTCCTGGACGGGTACGCCCAGGTGATCGGTTTCGACCCCGTCGCCGAGTTTGTCGATGATGCCGACATTTTCGTGGCCCAGAATGATTTCGCCCGAAAGGCGCTGGTATTCCCAGTTGTGGAGGTCGGTGCCGCAAATGCCGCCCAGTTCTTGTTTGAGCAATACGGTTCCGGGTTCGGGTTCGGGCACAGGGTATTCACGAAGTTCGAATTTTTCTCCCGTCATCACAGTGGCGCGTCCGGTGCGGCTCATGGTGTGTCCTCCTTCGGTTTAATTTTTTTACGAGAAGAATTCCAGGTCGGTTTCGACCATTTCTTTGACCAAATTTTCGAAGGAAATATCGTAGGACCAGCCGAGTTTTTCACGGGCTTTTTGAGGATCGCCAATCAGCAGGTTGACTTCGGCAGGACGTAGAAATTGGGGGTCCACCTGAACGTATTCTTCATAGTCCAGACCCACATGAGAAAAGGCGATTTCGCAGAACTCACGCACCGAATGGGTCTCACCGGTGGCAATGACATAGTCGTCGGGTTCGTCCTGCTGGAGCATCTCCCACATCACCCGCACATATTCTCGGGCATGGCCCCAATCCCGCTTGGCGTCCAGGTTGCCCAAAGACAAATGTCCGGTCTGTTTGAGTTTGATGCGGGCGACGTGAGAGGTGATTTTCCGGGTGACAAACTCAAATCCCCTGCGGGGGGATTCGTGGTTGAACAGGATGCCGCTGGAGGCGTGGAGGCCGTAGGCTTCGCGGTAGTTCCGGGTGAGGTCAAAACCGGCCACTTTGGAAATGCCGTAGGGCGATCGAGGGTGAAACCGGGTGGTTTCTGTTTGGGGGACTTCTTCTACTTTGCCGAACATTTCGCTGGAACCGGCAAAGTAAAAGCGGCATTCGGGGCAGAGTTCCTGGACGGCTTCGAGTACATAGTGGGTGCCGTTGATATTGGTGTTTAGGGTGGAGAAGGCGTCTTTGAAGGAGGTGTCCACAAAGCTCTGGGCGGCCAGGTGGTAACATTCGTTGGGCTGCGTGTCTCGGACCACATTAAAGATGCTGGGAAAGCTTTCCAGAGAGGCCGGATGGAGCTGGAGCTTGTCTGATAGGTGGTTGATGCGTCCCAGGCGGTGGGTGGGGTCTTCGAGCGCAACCCGACGCACGATGCCGTGGACTTCATAGCCTTTTTCAAGCAGGAATTCAGCCAGATAGGAACCGTCCTGGCCGGTGATCCCGGTGATAAGTGCCTTTTGGGCCATGCGATAACTCCCTTTGGTTATGGTGCTAGCTGCAGGTTGTTTTTCTGGTATTGGTCGCGCAAGACGCGACGCATCACTTTATTGGATGCTGTGCGGGGAAGCGTGTCTACCACGACGACGTCATAGACCCGGAATAGGGGGTTGAGGTTCTGGCTGATGGCTTCCTGAAAACCGGGTTTGAGCGATTCGGGGGATTCGGGTTGCTCGGTTACGGTATAAATCACCAGGCGGCTGAGTCCGCCGTTGGGTTCGGAGACTGCAATGGCGGCCGTTTCGTCGATGCCCGGAATCGCGTTGAGGGTTTCTTCGAGTTCGGTCGAACTGATCTTAATCCCGCCCAGGTTCATAGTGTCGTCGACGCGACCCCGGGCACGGTAGGTTCCACCGCCCATGCGCTCGATTTGGTCGCCGTGACGGCGAAGCGGAATGCTGGAAGGACCTTCCGGTGTCCCCTCGAAATACACTTCGTGGTGGTTTTTGTTCAATAGTTCGAGAGACAAGCCAAAGGAGGGCGGCAGGAGGAATACTTCGCCGTTGTCGGTTTGCTTGCCCCCTTCGTCCAGAAGAACAAAGTCCAGACCCAGTGCCGGGGTTGTAAAAGTAGATGGCGATGATGGCTGAACAACGGTGCCCGTGATGTAGCTGCCGCCAATCTCTGTTCCGCCGCAATATTCGATAATGGGTTTGTAATTTGCCAGGGCCATAAGAAAGAGCATATCGTCGGGGTCGGAACATTCGCCGGTGGAAGAAAAGACCTGAATGGTTTGCCAGTCCAGTCCCTCCATGCAGTTGGAGGCCCGCCAGACCCGGACCAGGCTGGGGACCAGGCCGAGCATGGTGACTCCGGCGTCCCGGACAAATTGGCCAAAGGGTCGACCGGTGGGTGCCCCGTCGAAAAGGGCCATGGTGGCATGGTTCACCAGCGGTGCGTAGATCAGCCAGGGGCCCATCATCCAGCCCAGATTGGTGGGCCAGGCGACGACATCACCGGGCTGGATATTTTGGTGCAGGTGTCCGTCGACGGCGGCTCGAATGGGGGTGGTGTGCGACCAGGGGATGGCTTTGGGCTCGCCGGTTGTGCCGGAAGAAAACAGGATATTGGTTGGGTCCGACGGATCGCAGGGGACGGCGTCGAAGGTGTTGCGATCGCTTAAAAATGCCGACCAGGTCAGGTCACCGGGACGGAGGTCCGGGAGGGGAGACCTATCGGCAGAAAGCACAACGGCAATCGGCGCTTCGGCCTCGACCATTCGGTTGTAGAGCGGCAGCCGCTTGCCGGACCGGACAACCACATCTTGTGTAAAGACGGCTTTGGCTTTGGCGATCTGGAGGCGGGTGGCAATTTCGGGGGCCGAAAAACTATCGGCAATGCCAACCACAGCACACCCGGCCTTGACGATGCCCAGATAAATGGCGACCGATTCGGGCGTCATGGGCATGGCAATGGCAACCGCATCTCCGGGGATAATTCCCATGTCCTGGAGGCTATTTGCGACTTGATGGGTCAGGCGCTCGAGCGCCTGATATGTCCATGTGATGAGCGGACCGTCCTCTTGTTGAGACACGATTGCTATAGCATCGGGAGCGGCGTTGAAGCAGCTTTCGGCGATATTGAGTTTGGCATGGACCAGCCAGTTGGGAAATTCGGGACCCTGGGACAGATCGACAAGCTGAGTGTAGGGATTTTGAAACGGAATGTGTAATTGCTGGATGAGAAGATTCCAGAATTCGGAGCGATGCTGGACGGACCAGTTGTGGAGTTCCTCATAGGTGTGCAGATTCAGGGATTTGCAAAGCCTTCCGATATTGGACTGCTGAATCTGTTTTTCAGAGGGCAGCCAGGCAGGAGGAGGGCCCTGGTTAGCATCCCAGTTTTTGTAGATTTCGCGGTAGAGAAATTGATGCAATACAAAGGGATGGGCAGGGGTCAATACCTCCTGCGTCAGTTTTTGCCAGCAAGCGGGGGGCGTCTGTGCGTTGAGACAGGCGTTGATCCTGGGCAGGAGATCTTTCGCCTCTTCTGGATCGACGCCCAGTTCTAGGATCTGGTCGCTATCAACGGTCATAAATTTCAGGGCCCCAGTCGATTTCTTCGAGGTCTTGTTTGAGGAGGACTGCTTTATAGGGAGGGGCGTTTTTCATGAGCACCACACCGGGTCCGACCATTGCACATGGTCCGATGATTCGGCCGGGCATGAGCATGGTTCCGATACCGGTGCGGGAATAATCGCCAAAGAGGGCACCGGTAAAGCCGGGTGCTTTTCGGCGAATGCCCTGGACTTCGACTTCGATTTCGGCGTCGTCAAAGCGCAGGGTGCCCACCTGGGTTCCGGCGCCGATTTCGGCGCGTTCTCCAAAAATGCCGGAGAGCTGGATCTGATGGGTGACCCGTCCTTCGCAGAGCATCAAGCCGCTGAATTCGCCAAGGTTGGTGATACGGCAATCGAAGCCAACCGTGCCGGACACTTTGGCATAGGGGCCGATGACACACTGATCTCCGATGACGGTGTTGCCGCTGATGTGTGTGCCTTCCAAAATGCGGGTGTTTTTCCCGATCCAGGCAGGACCTATGATGTAGGCGTCCCGGGTGATGTGCGACCCTTCGTCTACAAAAATGGGTCCGGTGATTTGTGCGTTCGGATCGACGGTGGCGGTTTTTGCAATCACGGAATCGGTGAGCGCTTCGGCCATTTCTCGAACGGCCAGGCGGGTGACATGTTGGGGTTCCCAGGGGAGGTCCATGTCAAACCAGGGGCCTTCCAATTCTACGGCAAGGGCGGGGCGGCCTTCGCGGTGCATCAGGGGAAGCGCGTCGAAGATTTCCTGGCCTTCCGGGGGGAAGATGCCGAACTGGGCGTTGGGCACAAAATCAGAGGTGTTGGCCAGATCGGGTAGGGCGGTACTGGGAAACACATAGATGCCCATCAGGGCGAGTCCCTCTCCGCCCCGGGGTTTCCAGGTATAGTTGGTGATGTTGCCCGCTTTGTCGATGTGGGGGCGGATACACGATTCCAGGTGGTCGGTGTGATGTACGCCGGCAACGGGGGAACGGTTTTGATCCTGGAAGGCGTCTAAGAGTTGGGGAATGGTCTGGGGGCCGAGGAACAGGTCGCCGTGGACAACCAGGAAGTTGTCTTCGCCGATAAAGTCTGCGGATTGACAGATGGCGTGGGCCGTTCCTTTTGGGTCGGACTGTTCGATGTAGGTGATGGCACACCCGAATCGGTTGCCGTTACCAAAGTGGTTTCGGATGCGCCCGCCCCGGTGGCCGATGACGATGCCGATTTCGGTGATGCCTGCCGAGACGATGCGTTCGATGAGCCATTCCAAAAGGGGACGGTTGCAGATGGGGAACATCGGTTTGGGGCGAAAGACAGCAAAGGGGAAGAATCGGTCGCCTTTGCCAGCGGCCAGTACCACGGCTTTCATTTTTTCTCCTCTCCACCCGACCGCTCCAGGGAGACAGGAGACAGAATACAGAATACAGGAGAAGGGATAAGACTTCCTGTCGCCTGTATTCTGTCTCCTTGCGGCGAGCGGGGTGGGGTTATCGTATTTTTTCAGGACTGATTGTCCCAAGTGGGATGTTTAGCAGATCTTCTCCAAAGATGATCTGGCCGGAGAAGATGCCGGCGGCTTCGGCCAAGATGCGTTCCCGGATGCCGGTCTGTTCGAGCTGCTCTGTGATGTGTACCAGGACGAGGGTTTGAACATTGGCCTCACGGGCGGTTCGGGCTGCATCCAGGTGGCCCGAGCAACTGTCTGTGATGCGTGAATCGGTGACCACGCCGTTAATCATGTGACACATGTGAAGCAAAATGTCAGCGTTCTGAGCCAGATCTGTCAGCGCCTGTGTTGGGGCCGTGTCCCCGCCGAAGACAATACTACCTTCGGATGTGTCGAAGCGGTAGGCCAGGCAGGTGAGCTGAGGCTGGCAGTGGACGACTTCTGCGGTGGTGACGCGCCAGGGGTCTTTTTCAACGACCGATCCGTGGGCTACTTCTGTGACGGAGGGTTCGGGACGTTTGCGGGGAAGTACCCCTCCACGCATTTCGTAGATAAATTCGCTTCCCGGGTGTTTGGTCCGACCAGAGAGGTCGGGGCCGTAGGCGCCGTTTTCCGAAAATAGCAATTCCGTCATGTGCTGGATAGGTGGTGGACCGTATACTTCCAGGTCCGGAATTTTTCCCACGCCCTGGTCCCAGCGGTTGAGCACGAGGTAACCATAGTCCACGCAGTGGTCGTAGTGCAGGTGTGTGAGGAAGAGGGTGGAAATTTGGGTTGGAGAAATACCGGTTTCGAGCAAGCGTCGAATCGTACCGGGACCACAGTCGAAGAGCAAGCTTTCCTTTTCCAACTGAATCAGGTAGCCTGAGCCTGCGCGGTGAACGAGTGGGGCCGGGGTGCCGGTGCCCAGAAGGGTGAGGGAGAGTGACATAGGCTATCGGTGTACGCCTTGTTCCCAGTGTTGGATCAGTGGTTCGAGGTCTGACCAGAAGGTTTCCGGGATTTCAGCAGATCCTGCGTTTGCGTTTTGGACCGCTTCATCGGGTGTTCGAGCGCCCGGGATTGTGGCCGAAACCTGGGGGTGTCGTGTGCACCATTGGAGCGCTGCGGCAACCATCGGGATGTTGTGGTCGTTACAAAGGGTCTGGATTTTGGAGACGTGGTTCAGGCAGTCCTGGGAAAAATCACGGGCCAGGTAGTCGATGTCCTCCACCGGTCCGGTTGCGAGCAGGCCGCGTTCGACGGGGGTGGCGATCACCAGGCCCACGTTGTGTTTTTCGGCGGCCGACAAAATGCGTTCGGCGGCCACCTGATTTAAGAGGCTCCAGGCTTCAGGGACTACGGCTGCGTCAAATTCACCGGTTTCGATGTAGGGCGCATTGGTCGGCGGATCGTTTGCCGCAATTCCGATGTGGTCGACGATGCCTTCGCCTTGCAGTTTGCGTAAAGCACCCAAAGCGCCATCTGCTGCCATGACCTGTTCCATTGGTTGACCCATCGGATCGTGGATGTAGGCGACTCTGAAGCGGTCGAGTCCCAGGCGTTCCAGGCTGGCGTCGATCTGGCGGCGAATGGAATCGGCCGTATAGTCATAGCCTTCTCTCCACCGTCCGCACTTGGTGGTGACGGTCACTTTTTCCGCCAGATCTGGACGCGCTTTTAAGGCCTTACCGATGATGGTTTCACTGCGGGTGCCGCCATATAGGGGCGCTGTGTCGATGAGCGTACAGCCTGCTTCGATGGCGGTGTGGACACACTGGATGCCCAGGTCGTCTTCCATATGGCTGGTGGGAGATTGCTGATCGGATTCGGGATATTCCCTGGCGGCCTGATTGGGGTGCGGAATGCCGATAAAGGCGGCGCCCAACCCCACGATGGAAACCTGGAGACCTGTGCGGCCGAGGGTTTTGTGTTGCATCAGAGTGTTCCTTTCCAAATTGCTGATAGAACAAAGCAGGAAATTAAGATAGTAAGGTGAGAGAGACAACGCAATGACCTTCTATCGGCTTAGCACTGCAAACTGGTAATCAAGATTTGGACAT
>JAPUJS010000257.1 GCA_027296045.1 bacterium
TTTTTACACTGTCATAGACGGGATCTGCACCTCGTCTTCTACAGATATATCATGTGGCCAAATTTCTCCGAAATCAATATAAAAAGCCTGCTGTAAACTCACTAACCAATTTTCCACACGTGTGGAAAATTGGTTAGCGACCTGGGGTCGATTTTCTAATAGATTCGTAGAGGGCATATGGCACTTCTATTTTTTTCACCGCCAACGCTTCTTTTTTCCACACCTACAACCGTATTTCCGCCCCTTTGCTTGGCTTCATGAAGACCATCGGAAAGGTCCTGGTAGAGCTGGTCCATGGCCTCTTGGATGGCATCTTTCCGCACGATTCCATCAATGACAACCACCCCCACACTGTAGGTCAAGTCTTCAAATTCCTTCCCTGTGGCAGTAAGCGTTACCTGGCCGAACTCCGATTTAATTTCCATTGCTTTTCGTTTGGCACGGCCTTCGGTGGCTCCCATCATCAAAATAAAAAAATTGGCTCCGTCGGGATGAAAAAGCTGTTCGTTCTGGCCGATTTTCTGTTTTAACAAACCTGCAATTTCCTTGATTAATTCGTCTCCCACCGCCCGTCCGTGTGCTTGATTGATCTCTCCCAGTCCATCTGGAGCAATGAGGAGGCAGGCCAGACTGACCTCGCGCCCATCGTATTTTCTTAACTCAGTCGGCAGCACGATTCTGTAAAGCATCAGGCTGTTGGGAAGATTGGTCAGGCGGTTTGTGCCGGCCAGGCGCATCCACCTGCGGTTGTCTTCTTCGAGTTTTTTGATCCGGTCTTGAAGCTGAGCAATCGTGACAGAAGGGTCTTCTTCAGCCATCGAGGTCTCTCCTTAAGCATTTGGGAGGACTGGAAATGGGAGGCTCTATTAGAAATATAGCCTTCCCACATCGGTTCGCAAGTCCCCCGAGCCCAGAAGGAGAAGGACCTGGCTCATTCGTGCTCGTTGGCGGGTTCCAGACCGGCCAGGAGGGCGCGTTTTATTTGAAGGGCGTTGGCCAGTTGGTCGCGCTGGGCTTGAAGCGTCGTTTCTCCCTTGGCGAGCCGGAGGTTGAGCCGGATCAGATGTTTGATGTCATTCAGGACTTGCAGGAAAAGGTGTTCGCGTGCAGACATGGCCGAAGAAGACCTTTCGGTTGGAGGCAGCGTTGGCAGGAAGTGTTGTTTGGAGGGAGAATCCAGATGGAAGGGGGGGTTCTTCATGATGGGCCAATTGGTGGGGAAAGTCAATAACAAATCTTCTGTTTGTCAAAATTAGAGGGGTTGGGGTGTTGATGGGACCGTTTTCTTTGCTTATGTTAAAGGGGAATTGAAATGCGTTCGCTTGACAGGAGGTGACTGAATGTCCACCTTTAAGGTTGTTTTGGAAATTGAAACCAGTTATAGTGAAGATGAATTGGCGGAGGTGCTGAACCGCATTCATTCTCTCCCCAGGGACCACGATCCCCATTGCCAGCAGTTTGAGGCGCGGGTGCTTGCGATGGCCGAGACAAAATCCAGCCGCGATTCGTGAGGAAATACAATTTCAATTTCAATCGGGTTTTCCATTCATTCCAACATAGACGGAGAAATTCATGGCGATTGAACAGATGACACCGCCCGAAGCCAAGGCGGCAATAGACCAAGATGCAAATTCGATCCTCCTAGATGTGCGCACCGAAATGGAATTTGCACAGGGCCACCCGGCAGGTGCCATCAATATTCCTGTGGCCATACCCGGCCCGGGAGGGATGCAGCCCAATCCGGAGTTTATGCAGGTTGTAGAAAAGGTTGTTGCCAAAGATAAATCTATTTTCTGCAGTTGTGCAGCAGGCATGCGCTCCCAGATGGCAGCAGATAGGATGGCACAGGCCGGATACGAACGCCTGGTCAATATTCAGGGCGGGTTTGGCGGGTTGATTCAAAATGGCGTCGTAATGGTCAAAGGGTGGCAGGAGGAGGGCTTGCCGGTGGATACGGATGTGAACGATAACAACTCCTATGCCGGGTTAAAACAGAACGCCGGTAGGGTAAAGCGGAGTTAAGTTGTGACCAGACAGAAGCAGAATGGGCAGCAAACGCCCGAAGTTCATTTGTTCTTTTCTTTTTGCCCATCCGGGCCTGGCGATCGGGTGCTGGATTTGGGGTGGGAAGGTAAATTTGAGGGACATGGCCGGGACCAAGATGCCAGTGAAGTCTGTTTTGTGAGTTCAGATATTCGGAGTATAAAGCTGTGCAAGAAGGGGTTAGGGACAAACGGAAATCACAGAGCCTTTCTTTCGGCCGCTCCTGCCGATGAGCTGAATCCTCCCTTTGACCTGGTCCGTTATCGGCCCGCTCAGCGAGCAGCAAAGGAGCAGGTATTCGAGTGGATCGACCAGGGTTTTGATTTGCTCAAACTGGGAGGGTGCTTCTTTTTGGCAGGGCGCAAAGATCGCGGGGTGGAGAGTTATGCAAAACGTTTGAAGGCAGTTTTTGGCCGGGTCGATAAGGTTGGACAGGCGGGAAGAACCCGGATTTATTGTGCCAGAAAATCCCAGCCTTCACCTGCCTGCGATGGCGTGGATACTCGGTACGTTTTTGACATCCACGATCTTTCGGGCGGGCCCTATCGGTTTGAGACGCGGGCGGGCGTATTTTCCCGAGACGGTTTGGATCCGGGGACCCGTTTTTTAATTGAGCAGGTCCCCTTTGCACAGTATACGCGGATGCTGGACCTGGGCTGCGGCTGTGGTGCCATCGGAATTGTAGGGGCAAAGCAGGTTCCCAAAGGGAGCGTAACCCTTGTCGATGTGGACCTGCGTTCTATTCACTGCGCCTTGAAAAACCTGGGGTTTAATGGGGTCGACAATGCGCGGGTTCTGGTGGGAGATGGGTTTGCACCATTGGAAGGCGAGGCCTATGACCTCATTGTTTCCAACCCACCGTTTCATGAAGGGAATGCCACAGGGCATGACTTTATCGATGGGGCGGCCAAACATCTGGTTTCCGAGGGGGACTTGTGGATGGTTGTTATGCGGGCAGAGCCCTATCGGAAACGGATGGAGATACAATTTGAGGCCGTCGAAGAGGTAGGACAGCGGGATGGTTATACCGTTTTGAGGGCTCAATTCCCAAGGCGTGAAAAAATCGGGAAAATTTGGGAACCCGATTTCGGGGGAGACGTTCAATAAATTGAACACCGTAAGGTCCGTGTTGCTAGATGCGGGTCTCTGTGGTTTTGACAGGCTGGCACTCCCTCCCGCCAGTCTGAAAAAAACCATTGAGACCCGCATTTTTTTGATGTTGACAGACGGGTTTACGGACCCTATCTTTTGCCGTCAAATTTTAGTTTTTGAAGCCGATATTTCACAAGGAGGATCAGTCTTGAATGCATTTGATTATGCGGCACCTCAATCGGTGGACGAGGCCGTTTCCCTGCTGTCCAATGGGAAACAGGTCGGTCTGCTGGCAGGGGGAACCGATATCATCGCAGCAATGAAAGAAGGGCGCAGGAAAATCGACCTGCTTCTGGATCTCAAAAAAATACCCGACACCCAGGTGTTGAGCTACGACGCGGAAAATGGGCTTACCGTGGGTGCGGCGACTTCTTGCTGCAGAATATATGAGAATGAAGATGTGCGCACAAAATATCCGGCCCTGGTGGATTCGACCTCTCTTATCGGGTCCATCCAGATTCAGGGCAGGGCTTCTATTGGCGGGAATTTGTGCAACTCGTCTCCTGCAGCCGATACCATTCCCACTTTGATCGTCCTGAACGGAACCTGCCATATTGCCGGGCCGAATGGCACCCGGTCTGTTGCAGTGGACGATTTCTGCACGGGCCCGGGGCAAAATGTGCTCGAAAATGGCGAACTTCTGGTTTCGCTCACGTTTCCGACTCCAGAGCCCAATTCGGGGGCGTTTTTCTTGCGGTTTATCCCCCGAAATGAGATGGACATCGCTGTTGCCAATGCTGCAGTATCAGTGGTATTGAGCGACGATAAAAATTCGATCGTGTCCGCCCGGGTTGTCATCGGTGCGGTTGCGCCAATCCCGCTTCTGGTCACAGAAGCCGGTGATGCGCTGGCCGGCCAGGCCATTTCTGATGACGTTATTGAGCAGGCTGCTGCTTCTTCTCGTGCAGCTGCAAATCCCATCACCGATATGCGTGGAACAATCGAACAGCGTGTTCACCTGGCCGGGGTCCTCACCCGCCGGGCGCTTCAGGGCGCAATTGAGCGAGCAAAGGAGTCTTGATCGATGGCTGGAAAAACTCATATAACAACGACCATTAACGGAGAAGAAACCGAATTCCTGTGCGAACCCCGGCAGACCCTGCTTGAGGTGCTGCGAGACGATCTGGGAATGACCGGGACGAAAGAAGGGTGTAGCAACGGCAACTGTGGCGCTTGCAGTGTGATTCTAGACGGCCGGGTGGTCGACTCTTGTTTGGTCATGGCCGTAGAGGTGGAAGGCCAGGAGATTACCACCATTGAAGGGATTGCCACGGCAGAAGGATTGCACCCGCTTCAGCAAAAATTCCTGGAGCACGCCGCCTTGCAGTGTGGGGTGTGTACGCCCGGGTTTATTGTGGCAGCCAAAGCCCTGTTAGACCGTGAACCCAATCCCGACGAAGGAAGGGTGCGTCTCTGGCTGGCCGGGAATTTGTGTCGATGCACGGGTTATGACAAAATTGTCAAGGCTGTCCTGGATGTCGCAGGCACTCTGGAGGATTAGATATGGCAACCAAAACCGAAGATTATCTGGGAATTGAGGACTATAAGGTCATCGGATCCCGCCCCATTCGCCACGACGGTGCCGATAAGGTGACCGGAAGGGCGGTGTATGGGGCAGATGTTCAGTTTGCGGGATTGCTCCACGGCAAGGTGTTGCGAAGCCCCCATGCACACGCGGTGATCAAATCCATCGATACCAGCAAGGCCGAGGCCCTGGATGGGGTGAAAGCTGTGATGACGGTTCAGGATTTGCCGGAACTGGAAGACAAAATCGAAGACCTGGGCGAAGGGGCGGCCAATTTGAGACACCTCCGGGCAAATGTCCTGGCCGATGGGAAAGTTCTTTACCACGGCCATGCCATCGCGGCAGTTGCGGCCACCAGCCCTCATATTGCCGAAGAGGCCCTTGAATTGATTGATGTTGAATATGAGGTCTTAGCCCCCGTGCTCGATGTCCGGAAGGCGATGGAAGACGCTTCTCCTTTGCTGCACGAGGATGTCACGACCCAGTCTTTGGGAGAAGATACCGGCAAAAAGAGCAACGTCTGCGCTCAGTTCCAGCACAAATTGGGCGATGTCGAAAAAGGTTTTGCCGAAGCCGACGTTGTGATCGAACGGGAATTTGACACCGGTACGGTGCACCAGGGGTATATTGAACCGCAAAATGCCACTTCATTCTGGAATCAGGACGGCCAACTGACGGTGTGGTGCAGCACGCAGGGTTCGTTTACGGTTCGAGAGCAGGTATCCGAGATTTTACAGGTGCCTGTTTCGTCCGTCAAAGTAGTGCCCACAGAAATCGGGGGCGGTTTTGGCGGCAAAATCCGGATCTATCTGGAGCCTGTGACGGCGGTTTTGTCCAAAAAATCGGGCAAACCGGTCAAGATGGTGATGAGCCGGACCGAGGTCCTACAGGCAACCGGTCCTACGGCAGGATCGTATATCAAAGTTAAAATGGGGGCCACGAAAGAGGGCAAACTCACGGCTGCCCAAGCCTATATGGCATATGAATCGGGCGCGTTTCCCGGAAGTTGGGCCGCACCAGGGGCCATGTGTATTTTCTCGCCCTTTGAGATCGAAAATGTCTTGATCGACGGCTTTGAAGTGCTGGTGAACAAGCCTCAGACCATGGCCTATCGGGCCCCCGGGGCGAGCAATGCCGCCTTTGCCTCGGAGACCATTGTGGACGAGATTGCCGAGAAACTCGGGATGGATCCCCTGGAGTTTCGTTTGAAAAATGCGGCCAAAGAAGGAACGCGTCGCTCCGATGGTCCCGTCTTTCCCCGCATTGGAAACGAAGAGGTTCTCAAGAAGGGGCTGAATCATCCGCATTATCGAGCCCCCTTAGAGGGCAAAAATCGGGGCCGGGGTGTCGCAGGCGGATTCTGGTTCAATGTGGGGCTAAAATCCAGCTGTTCGGCCACGGTCAACACCGATGGCACCGTTAGCCTTGTGGAGGGGTCCCCAGATATTGGCGGCACCCGGACGTCGATCTCAATGCAACTGGCTGAAACACTGGGCATTGGTGTCGACAATATCAAACCTGCGGTGGTGGATACGGATTCGGTAGGAGAAACCGATGTGACGGGTGGGAGTCGGGTCACGTTTGCAACCGGTTGGGCTGCCTATGAAGTAGGGCTGGATATCAAAAAACAGATGGTAGAACGGGCGGCTAAGTTCTGGGAAATTTCCGAAGAGGACGTCGAAGTGGAGGACGGAGTCTACCAATCCAAATCCGATCCTTCAAAGTCTCTGACGTTTAAGGAACTTGCGGAAAAGTCGAACCAGACGGGGGGACCGGTGATCGGAAAGGCCACGGTAAATCCATCGGGAGTTGGCGGGGCATTTGCGATGATGATCGTAGATGTGGAAGTCGATCCCGAAACCGGAAAAGTTGATATTCTCCGTTGTACGATGGTTCAGGATGCCGGTAAGGCAATTTATCCACCCTATGTAGAAGGCCAGATGCAGGGTGGGGCGGCCCAGGGCATCGGGTGGGCGCTCAATGAGGAATGCGCCTACAATGAAAAGGGGGAGTTGACCAACTCCAGTTTCCTGGACTACCGAATGCCGACCTGTCTGGATCTGCCGATGATTGAAACCGAGATTGTGGAAGTGCCCAACCCGGGGCACCCTTATGGGGTTCGCGGGGTCGGAGAAGTGCCGATTGTGCCGCCCCCTGCAGCCGTTGCCAATGCGATTTACCATGCAGTTGGCATTCGAATGCAGGAACTTCCGATGTCTCCCGACCGGATTTTATCGGCCCTTTGGGAGAAAAACGGAGGCAGTGGGTAATCCTGATTGGGGTTGATTCCTTCACTCTATCTCTGGCCGGCCAGCGGGAAGATCTCCGCTGGCCGGTTTTTTCCGGAACTAGTTTATGGCGCTTTTTATTGGAATTCTGGGATTGCCCAATGTAGGGAAGTCGACACTGTTCAATGCATTGACTCAGGGCAATGCCGAGGCCAGTAATTATCCGTTTTGCACCGTTGAACCCAACCTGGGGCAGGTGGAAGTGCCCGATCTCCGGTTGGTTCGGCTCAATGAGTTACTTTCCCCCCTATCGTGCACACCCACACATATTCGGTTTGTCGATATTGCAGGGTTGGTACGGGGGGCAAGCCGGGGAGAGGGATTGGGCAATCAATTCCTGGCACACATCCGCGAAGCCGACGCCTTGGCCCATGTGGTGCGGTGTTTCGAAGATGAGCAAATTGTGCACGTAGATGGCAGAATAGATCCGATTGAAGATATCGCAGTGGTCGAAACCGAATTGATGCTGGCCGATCTGGACACGGGCAACCAGGTTTTGACACGGCTGAAAAAGGTCCTTCGCTCCGATCCCCGAGCACCTGAAAAAGCCGAGTTTGAACTGGTATCCAGAGTTGTAGAGAGCTTAAAAGAAAATGTGCCGATCCGTTCGCTGGGATTGAACTCGGATGAGAAAAGGTGGATTGCCAAATCCCATTTTTTGACCGGAAAAGAAGTCTTATATCTGGCCAATGTCGGGGAAGAGGATTTACCCGAAGGAGGTCCGTGGGTAGAGAAGTTAAGGGCACATTTGGGGGATCATCGGGTGCTCGCCGTGTCTGCCCAGATCGAATCGGAAATGATGGAACTTCCCGGAGAAGACCGGGAAATCTTTCTGGAAGA
>JAPUJS010000258.1 GCA_027296045.1 bacterium
GGTCATATCTACGGCTGTGGGCAGCCAATCTGTGAGATCCACATAGAGGCCCTTGGTCGCGCCTCTGCCGATCCACTGGCTGTCGCCGATCACGATATCAAAATCCGTCTGGTTGTTGCCGAAGTTGAGAAAAACCTGATCCTGATAGGAAGGCCAGGGGATCTGGTGCACTTTGACTGCAATACCTGTTTCCCGTTCAAACCGGTTGCCGAGTTCCTGTAGACCGTCGGCCGGGTCCCATTGCGCCCACCAGATGGTCAGGGGGACTTCCTCTTTTTTTGCACAACCTGGTATTGCCAGCAATACGCCCAGGCAGAAAACTATCTGTCGCGACCATGTGATCATCCCAGCATCTCCTCTTGAAGGGTTGTTGTGGGGTACAATCAGGGGTCAATTACGAAAATTTGGGAGGTTTGTCAAGTGGTTCGCGGGTCCATTGAGGAAGGGCTTGCGTTTTTGGCCCCAGGACTTATTTTGAGCGGGAAGTTTCTGCAACCCATCCTTTTTGGCTGGAGATCCTGGTTGGATACAAAAGTAGATGGGAGGGTGGGGGCAAGGAGCGTGTTTTCGAAAGAAGAGTGTGTGGGTATGGCCAGGCCGGAGGGGTTTGTGAACCTCATTCTATTTGTCGTATTTGTTGCTCTGTCCAGCGCTGGTGAATGCCAGGTCAATATTGAGAAATACAGGGGGGAGGAACAGACCAGAGGCGTGCACGGAAACCTGGAATTGGACGTTTCCTGGCGTACTGGCAATGTAGATGTTTTCGAATTGGGCGGTGCAAGTAGTATTTTCGTTAGCGGGGAACAGGTAACTGCCCTTTTTTTGGGAAGTGGTGAACTGGGGTGGGAGAGCGGCAGTCGGTTTTCCAACGCAGCGCTTGGACACGCGCGTTTGGCATTCCAGGTTTCCGACCGGGTTTTACCCGAAGTTTTTGTTCAAGGCGATTATGATCGCGCCCGTCTGTTAACAGGGAGAGGACTCGTCGGCGGCGGGTTGCGGTTGGGGGTGGTTGTGGTGGAACAGGCTCAGGTCTGGTGGGGCACGGCCTTGATGTTGGAATATGAGTCCTTGGATCTGCCGGTTGGGGCGATTCACAAAGCGGAATCAACCGTGGTCCGTTGGAGCAATTATCTATCGGCCAAAGTCCTCTTTCACCCACAGGTTGCTTTGGATTGGGTTGTGTATGTGCAACCACAGATTCGTCATTTTGAGGACTTCCGAGTGCTGAACGATTGGAGTTTGTCGGTGAAGGCGAATGGATTGATTGCGCTTGTAACGACGATCAAAGCCCGATACGATCGGCGTCCCCCGGACGATATAAAGCGATTGGATGCAAAATGGCGAACAGGGGTGCGCGTTTCTTTTTAGAAAGGACGATTCATGAAAGTTGGTGTGACACAGATTATTTTAAGCAGCTGGTCTTTAGACGATATTGTGGCCTTGTGCCAGGAAGCAGGATATGAGGCGCTGGAACTGGTGTTTACTGCCGGAGGCGATCCGGATGTGGAGATGAGCGACGACGAGATTCGGGGGGTCAAAGCAAAATGTGAAGCGGGAGGGATTGCAGTGACCAGTTGTATTGCCCGGTATGAGGATCGAGGCAATTTGCTGAGTCTGGATGCAAAAGAACGGGATGATGGGCAGAAAAGCCTGGTACGGGCAATCGAAATTGCACATGTGCTGGAAACCGGAGCCATTTTGTTGCATCCGGGGCAGTTGACGGTGGAAGGGACGTACGATCAAGCCTGGGATCTGATGCTGGGAATTCTCAAGGAAGTTGCACCTATGGCAGAGGAAAAACAGGTGGCGGTTGGCATTGAAAATGTCTGGAATAAATTTCTGTTAAGCCCAAGGGAAATGGCAACCTTTGTCGATGCGGTGCACAATCCGTGGATTGGCACCTATCTGGATACGGCCAACATGATGTTTTATGGTTTTCCGGAACACTGGATTCGGGGATTGGGAGATCGGATCAAGCGCGTCCATTTTAAGGATTTTGTTCGCAGGGAAAAGGGGTTCGTGCACCTGATGGATGGGGATACGGATTGGGCAGCGGTGATGCAGGCTTTGCGGCAGATCGGGTATGATTCTTCGGTCATTCACGAAGTGGGTGGGGATCGGGACGTGCAGATAGAGATGGCCAACCGTATGAAGCAGATCGTGGCACTGTAAATTAAAGGACACACGCAATGGCAGACGGGATACGAAAGGTTGTTGCAAGAGATGGGCAGGGACAGATTTCGGTGATCGAAGAGCCGATCCCCGAACCCGAACCCGGGCGGGTTCTGATTGAGGTGAAGGCCAGCATGATTAGCCCGGGGACCGAACTTGGGGGGGTGAAGAGGCGTCGTGAAAATCCTGTCGATGCCCCTCCTGCACCGTTTGGTTATTCCAGTGCCGGGGTCGTGATCGGACAGGGTGAAGGGTGTGAGGATATTCCCCTGGGAACCCGGTTGGCGTGTATGGGGGGGGGATACGCACAACATGCAACGCATTCCACTGTGCCCCGAAATATGGCGGTTCCGATCCCAGAAGGGGTCAGCGACGAAGCGGCTGCTTCTATCCACCTGGTAGCGACCGCTTTAAACGCGGTTCGGCGTGCAGAATTGCAACTGAGCGAGCATGTTGCCGTGGTTGGGCTGGGTCCTGTGGGCCAATTTGCCTGTCAGTGGGCTCGGTTGTCCGGGTGTTATGTGATGGCCCTCGATCGATTGCCCATGCGCCTGGAAATCGCCCTTCAAGGAGGCGCACATCTCGTGGTCAACGTGGATGAGAAAGACCCCCTTGAGCTTGTCCGGGATTTTACCCGGGGATATGGATTGGATGCAGGGATTATGGCCTTTGGCGGAGATGGGACCGATGCGTTCAAGATGTTATGTGGGATGATGAAGAAAGCGCCCGATACACATATAATGGGGCGCATTGTGATTGTGGGTGGCGCAACAATTCAGCATACATTTGCCGCTTCTCTGGGCAATCTGGACGTGCGGAGTGCGGCCAGGACCGGTCCTGGATATCACGATGAAGCCTGGGAACACGGGCAGGATTACCCGCCTGTATTTATACAGTGGACGACACGACGAAACCTCGAGGAGTGTCTTCAGTTTATGGCTTCGGGAGGGTTGAATGTGGAGGGGATCATTACCCACCGGGCGAATCTGGACGATGCCCCTGAAGTGTGTGAGACGCTCATCCAGCATCCAAACGATGCCCTGGGAGTGGTACTGATTCCATAGGAGCAACTATGGCAGAAAAAGGGCGTTATCGAGCGGGGGCCATTGGCAGGACCGGCCAGGGAAACTTCGGCCACGGGCTGCACTTGCCGTATCGGGAGATCGACCAGATTGACTTTATTGCCGTTTCCGATCCGGACGAAGCAGGGAGAAAAAAGGCAGCCGAGGAAACCGGTGCTACGCAAACATATGCCGATTTTCGCGATATGTTGGAACACGCAGATCTGGACATTGTGAGTGTGTGTCCCCGCTGGGTAGATTGTCATGAAGAGATGATCCTAACTTGTCTGGAAGCCGGATGCCATGTGTATGCCGAGAAACCAATTGCGATGACATTGGAAGAGGGGGATCGCATTGTTGCTGCTGCCGACCAGGCTGGTTTGAAGGTGGCGGTTGCACATCAGGGTGTGTATTTGCCCCAGGTGCATGAAGTCAAACGTCTTTTGGAGGCGGGAAAAATTGGAAAGGTTCTGTCCGTATATGCCTGCGGGAAACAGGATCACCGTGGTGGCGGGGAAGATATGATGGTGCTGGGGACACACCAGTTCAACATGATGCAATTTTTCTTTGGGAAACCCGCCTGGATGACGGCCTGTGTACAGGCCCATGGGCACGGGATTACTCCGGCCGATGTGCGAGAAGCCAACGAGCCGATTGGATGGATTGCCGGCGATGATATTGCCTGTATGTATGGGTTTGAAAATGGCCCGACGGCCTATTTTGTCTCCCGTGCAGATCAGCCGGGCAAAGGCCGATCTTATGGCATGGAGATTGTGGGGGAAAAGGGGAAAATTGCGCTCGATGGCGGTGCCCGCCATATTGCCTTTTTCGACCAGGATGTGTGGGCACCCTGGGAAGGAGGCCACAGCTGGACCTCTATGGACGGCGAAAAACTTGCCCTTTCAGAAGGGAATCGGCTTGCCATTTTGGATTTGATAGACGCAATCGAGGCCGATCGTGACCCGATTGCGAGTGCGCGTCTGGCTGTTGGGGCCCTTGAAATGATTCATGGGGCCTACTGGGCACAGGTGACGGGAGAACGGGTTCTGTTTCCACTTGCCGACAGAACCCATCCTCTGGAGCGATTTTGTCAGGACAGATAAGCGGTCCGGTTTTGACCCAGTTGTCCGAAATGGCAATTTTTTATATAATTGGATTGGGGAGGTGGAAGTTTTCGGTGTTCGTTTTTCGTTCGCATGTTTTAAGGAGTAGGACGATGAAAATGAGATGGATCGAAGCGTCGGGTAAGGGCGTATCGTCTGAGCAGCATCTGGATCGGGCGGCCGAAGTAGAGATGGATGCATTGGATGAGGTCCTGGGTGGATTTCGTGCGCCAGTGATGTTGGCCGCGTGGCCGGGGATTGCCAACGTTGGGGTGGGAGCAATTGACTATTTGCGCCAAAAATTAGACGCCCGGGCATTTGCAGAGATCGATACCCGGGATCTGTTTACGGCCGACCTGATCCTGGTTGAAAATGGCCTTGCCAAGCTTCCAGATGTGCCAACCCACACGTTTTCATTGGTCGAAGATCCGCCCCTGGTGATTTTCCAGAGCGGAGCCCAGATGGGGGGGACGGTTGGAAATGACATGATGGGGCATGTGTTGGATATGGCCCAGGGATTGGGAGTACAGACCATTTACACCATGGCGGCCTATC
>JAPUJS010000259.1 GCA_027296045.1 bacterium
CAAACCATGGACGAAACGTGGGAATCATAAATCCTCCTTCAACTTCCCGCTTGGAACAAACTTGCCAACACCGCACGTTAAAATACGCCAGTAGGCCTGCAACCGGAAACGCGCCTCCGTTCGATACCTGGGAACAACAAATAGGGTTCCCCACAACAGGGTGCGCATTCCCATCTCCAGCGGCCTTAAAGCCGCCAGAATCCGGGCAGCCGCACGACCCAGATGCTTTTCTGCAAAATAGATATACGATGCCTCGCTGGCCACGAGCATTTGAGAAAGCGCCCGGTGTGAACTCCCGCCCCCAAGATGAAAACCCACCGCTTCGGGCACATAAAAAACCCGCCAGCCGGCCGACCGCAATCGCAAGCAGAGGTCCACATCCTCATAATACATAAAAATGGCCTCGTCCATCCCTCCCACCGCTTCCAGAGCTTCCCGTCGGGCCATAAAACAGGCCCCCGTCACCCAGCCTACTTCCGTGCGTTCTCGGAGGCGCTTGCGTCGAAATTTAAACAATGGAAATATCAGATGCAACAAGAATTTACGACAGATTTCGTCCACCAACCGGGGGGGCATCCCACACGAAGCCTGGATCTGCCCTTCTGCATCTTTCAATTGCGGACCCATCAGTCCCATCGAAGGCTCACACGCCAGGGCCTCCGCCATCAAAGCAAGTGCATCTTTCTGCAGCGCCACATCGGGATTCAACGCCACCACATAGGGGCGTTTGGAAGTTGCAACGCCCCGGTTGACCCCCCGACCAAATCCCAGATTCTCTCCTGTTTGGATCAGCCGAACCTGGGGAAATCGATCCAGAGCCCGAAGGCTGTGGTCCGAAGAGGCATTGTCCACCACCACGACTTCCAGGTCCACCTCTTTTTGTGCCAGCAACGCCTCCAGACACTTCTCCAACAAATCACCGGCGTTCCAGTTGACCACCACAGCAAGGATTTCAGGCAGACGCGCCATCGGCTTCCTCGATATCAAGACGGGCAAGAATCCCCATAAACGTGACATGGATAAAGATGAGTCGATTTCCAATTAACGTTGCATCTGCAATGCCGTAAACCAGCATCGCACTGTAAACGGCCACAAAGGCGGCGCAAAACAGCCTTACACGCGATTGGTTTGTCCGACCCAACAGGCCGTAGGCCATCCGGATGCTCCGAACATACATCCACAAAAACGCAATCAGCCCCACAATGCCCATTCGCATCAAAATGGTCAAATACGTACTATCCACTGCGCCCAGAGTCATCACCGTTAACACACCGTCTTCATCGTTGGCAACATACGTCACGGTCTCCCCGTGACCCCCTCCAAGCAAAGGCCGCTGAATGACCTTTTCCAAAACAGCACCATAGGATTGCAACCGTCCGGAAATCGAATGGTCTTGTTCATAATGATCAACCGCCCGAACAAGCCGTCTGGTAGCCGTTTCTCCCACGCCAATGCCTGTGATTCGCTGAAACACATATCCCATCATCAGCACAAAAAAAGGGATCAGAACCAAAATCAACACGCGCTTCATAGGCTTCGGATCTTGATGCCGACGGATATAAACCAACCCGATCAGACACAGCAACCCCGTCAGCGTTGCAATCCACATGCCGCGCCCAACCGTAACCATCAGGGCCACCCCAACCGGGGCCAGTGCAAGCCCGCTCAGAAACTGCCGAAAAAACGAGGTATCATAAATAAAAATCGTCGCAATTAACAACGTACCGATCGGCATCATCAAGCCCTCAATTCGTGCCACGCGGTAGAAGGCCCCTTCAAAAGACAGATTCACTGTCTGGACCAATTCAACCAGGTATTCAACGCCAACCACGGCAGCGCCCCCAAGGATCAACAACAAAAAAGTAAAACTCTTTCGCACATCAAAAAAACCGGTAACAACAAAAAATAACGCATAATACAACGGAAATCGAACATCCCGCAACATCTGGGATGTAGATTGACCGTAAAACAATCCCAGCACAACCGAAAAACCCACCGCCAGCAGAAAAACCATCACCGGACGGTCCAGACGCGTCGATCGCCCCCATGACAGATTGCCCATCTGCATCCACGACAGAAAAACCAGCGTGGCAATCATCATAAAAAGGCCTTCGTAGAAAGTAAAATGGAGCGGAAGCCGCAAATAATCGTCGGAAAACTGGGTCGTCAAAATGATTGAGATCCAGCTCAGATAAAGCAAAGCCAGGGTGGGCGACCCGAACAGGGCCACCATCGAGATCAACGCAACGACCACGACAACTGGTATCCATGCCCCCAAAATGAAAGGCACAACAATGACACAGAGCTGTCCCAGACAAATGGCCAGTAAGAACCAGATATTTTTTTCTTGAAAGCGTGGGATAGTCCCGGAGAACATCGAAACCTCAAAACATGTTAAAAGTTAAAGCCACAGAACAAATCCCTGCATTCGTGTGCACAAATCCGGTCAAGTCCGAATCTTTGCCCAATAAAAATCCCATCCTTTGACCAGCATCCAAGCCGCAGGACAAATCAAGGCCGCCTCGACCGGCATGCGGAAACGCAAGTGCACAAAAAAAATCATGTGGACCACAGACTGAGACAATACCAGAAAGCCAATCGGCCAGATCCCACAACGAGGCCATAGACGTAGGATACCCCAAAGGCCCAACAAAAGAACCGGGCCGCTCGAAAGGAAGAGCAGCACATTTCTTAGGAAAGGCTCGCCAAAAACCCAGGGCATCCAGTACAACACCAGTTTTCGAACCGCCAGGAGTGCGAACCGTCCGGGGTTTTCTAAAATATGTGCAGCCATTTTAGAAGCAACCATCCGGTCGGCCTCGACGGCGTGATCTACCGGGCCGACAAATCGGTGCAACATAGAAACATAGTCAATTTCATTTTGATAAAGCCCGGTCGCGCCTGGTTCGTTGCCCACCATCAAATTCATACCCAGATTGGCCGATACCGGAATCCAGTATCCGGTTACCCGATAATTGCGAACCGTCCATGGAAAAACAGTGAACGCGGCCACCACAAGCAGCACCGTCAGCCGCCCCAAAATCCGACCGGTGTGCCCCTTCAAATACCGAAACCACCCCCAGCAAAGAAGCGGAATCCAGGCCACCAAAACCGGCTTGCATAAAACAGACACACCCAGAACCACCCCAAACGAACACGCGTTCCGATAGGAAAAATCGTCGCCCAACCGGGAAATCATCCAGAGGCACAAAACCGTCAGAAACACAAGCAGAGTTTCGGCCATGACAACATTTGAAAAGAAGACAAAAATCGGAAGAAGACCACCCAGCCCAGCAGCGACAAGTCCGACCCGCTGCCCCCCCAGTTTTCGACCCAGCACAAATAAGATCCCGCAACTTGCCGTTCCGATCAGGGCTTGAAAGGTCCGGACCGTCCAGACAGAACCGCCAAAAAGAGCATACAGGATGGTCAACACGATTGAATACAAAGGCGGTCGATAGGCCCCGCCGTCCGAATGCCAAAGGCCAAATTCCAGAAAAAAACGAGCCGTCGCATCCCAGTGTTGTTCGTCCGAAGAAGCCGAAAAAGCTTCCAGCGTGAAGCCGAAACAGATTCTCAGGATGAACGCAACAGACAAAATACCCCACAAAAGCCTCATCAAACGCTCATTATACCAAATGGTTTCATCGATCCCATCACAGGAATTAAAAAAAATTGAAATCGGCCCGAAAAGACCACCGAAAGCTGCGCCCATCCCGCCGAATACCGTCTGGAAACACCACATGGTCGGCACCGGTTGTGCGAAATCCAGCCCGAAAAACCAAGTCTCGAACAGGCTCCAATCGAAGCCCCACATCGAGCTGGGTACGCCTCTCCACCTCCCCGCTCAAAAAATCTCGCACCCGCGGATCGTCCGGCCGCCGCCCCAGTGCCGCATCGCCTCCTACATTGGTCAAAGAACCGTCCGGGTTGCGGATATTTTCCCCTTGCCGCTCCCGATCGATGCGCAGACTTGCCGAGAAAGACGGAGAAAACCGGTGTTCGACCTGCACGACAAAGCGATCGGCATTGGGGCCGGTCGCATAACCTAAAAGCGCGTCATAATGCTCATAGGTATTGATCTGAAAATTGTGCGAATACACAAACGGCTCCAGGTGTACAAATTCGATCCGTACGTCCGTATCGGGAACCGGGTCCACCCAGAAGACCCCTGCCTGAAAGGCGAATTTATTGGCAAAAGATCCGGGACTAAACTTCTGCAAATCATCCAAAAAGAGGGCACCATAGACCTGCACCCGGTCGGTCGGTCGCACCGACAGGTCCGCCCCCATCCCCAAATTATCCCGGTTCCCTAAATGGTTTTGCACCGCCACCAGTGCGGTCACGGGCGTCACATAAAGCAGCTCAAACCCCCGATCGGCATACACCACCGCCTCCTGTAACCCGACCTGCACTCGCTTCGAAAGGAGGAATTCAAGCCGGTGGGCAGCCAGGCGTTTGGGCCTCAAAAAAGACCGCACGTGTCCGTTGTCGATCCAAATTCGCGTGGTATCAATTGCGTCCAACCGGGCCCGCAATTCCCCGGCCAGATGCACATACCGAATCCGCTTGTATGCCACTCGCAAACGGATCAGAGCAAACGGAGGTGCATGGTCGGTCAGCATCAAATTGCCCGTGCGCCCCGGCCCCCAATCCAGGCGCCCTTTTCCCACATCCACCGACAACCAGGGCATCGCCCAGACCAGTTGAAACGTCGCTTCTCGAAAGTCTGCAAAAGATCCTTTCAACTGCACATCTTCAATCGGGCGGGCCACCACATCCTGCCGGGAGTTGCGACCCCCATTGCTCCATTCGCGAGCTTCAAAATGCCGAATCCGGAACCCAAACCGATCGTGAAAAGTCCCCCGCAAAATACCGCCTACATACGTCTGCGACACCCGCTCCCGGCGGGGTCCATCCCCTCGAAAGCCCAACACGCTCTGTCGAAACAAAGGGTCGATCGCCACAGAAGCCACCGAATCACGCCAGACATACAAATTGCCGCCCGAAAGCGCGCGGCCCACCCAGGTGTCATCCCCTCCGCCCCGGGCCCCATACCCCAATCCTTCCAATTCAACCGAAAACTCGGCCGAATACCGTTCCAAAATCCCGCGCTCGGTCCGACTCATCGACCTCCCGGCATCCAGTTGTCTGAAAACATACAACAGCCGTCGTGCCACCCCCTTCCGACTGAATGGCCGGGTCTGAGACAACGGAGTGTCGAACCAGCCCCGGGCTTCAAAACGATCCAGGACCCCATAAACCGGATGCAAAAGCGGCACATCGGGGGTCGGATCTGCGGCATGGCTCACCCGAAAAATACACAACATGCAAATGACCGTCAAAAGGAATCGGTGCACAACCATAAGAGAAACATATCCTTGAGAGAATCTTAAGCCAGACCCTAATGTAAAGAAATTTGACCGGGAAACCAAATTTCAGACCCCTCCCCCAAAACCGTTCCGCCCCGGCGTTTCAACACCCGCGCCTTTCCGCCCCCCAAACCCCTATACCCCTTGAAAATCCTTGACTTTACACACCCAACCTGCTATTTTTCGCCTCTCATAAATCGAGGGGATCTTATTTGACGGCCCAATCTTTTAAACCCAGTTCGGAATGTGCCGACTGCAAGCTTTGCACCCTCGGCCAGGAAGCGCCCGACAAGGCCGGTTTGTCCCATATCGACCAGGTCGTCCAGGAAGTCGTCCGGAGGGTCCGCGATCACCAGGGCATTCCCATCCGCGTCGGCGTCTCTGCTCGGCACTGCCATGTAGATCCTCAAACCCTCGAAATCCTCTTCGGACCGGGTGCCGAACTCACTCCCTACCGGGAACTCTATCAGCCCGGTGCCTTTGCCGCCGACGAATATATTTCGGTGGTCGGCCCCCGCCTCAGAGCCATCGAACGGGTGCGTATCCTGGGCCCGTGTAGAGCTTATAATCAGGTCGAACTTGCTCGAACAGATGCCATCTTCCTCGGTATCGATCCTCCAATGCGCGACTCTGGAGACCTCAAAGATGCCCAAAGAGTAACCTTCATTGGCCCCAAAGGCTCTGTCACCGTCAACGCCGCCATTCGGGCCGCCCGACACATCCACCTGCGCCCCTCCGATGTGACCGAACTGGGCTTGGAAGGACGTGAATCCGTCCGGGTCAGCGTGGGCGGCGAAAAAGGCGTCATCTTCCAAAACGTTCGCCTCAAAATCGATACCAGCTATCTGCCGGAACTACACCTGGACACCGACGACGCCAATGCCGCCGACATCATCTGCGGCCGCACCGTCTACATCGAAAAATAAGCGGGATTACGAAAGAACACAGAGAAGCACAGAGGGTCACGAAACCACCCCAATAACTGACAAATAGCTCACCAAAAAAAGAGATTACAACACCTTAAGTCCACCATTTCAGGAGCAACACTCGCTGCACACAGCGCACTGTCCGTCCAGCACCACCGTTCAGAATACCACCTTCACCGGTAGGGCAGAAGTGCTGCCACATCCACCTTCGTGATTTTGCGCTGTGCCCTGGCACGGCCCCACGCCGAGTGGCGACTTTTTGCATCCTTTTTGGTCGTTCAAAAAGGATGTCGCCGAAGGCAGGAGGGGCAAACAACCACGGCCTACAACAAATCGCCGTTGACTTACAATTCGGACCTGAAAACCAATGCCCCTTGCCCTCGGCCTCATCGAAACCCTTGGTCTTACAGGAACCACAGAAGCCGCCGATGCCATGGTCAAAACCGCTTTGGTATCCATCGAACAATACGAAAAAATCGGTGCCGGATTTACCACCACATTTGTCCGGGGAGATGTTGGCGCTGTCAAAGCCGCCACCGAAGCAGGCGCTGCTGCCGCTTCGACAGTCGGCAAACTTGTCTCCGTACACGTTATTCCCAATCCACATCCCGATGTGGAACGGGTGATCTTACAAAACATGTCCCGCAATACATGAAAGGCAAGACCCAAACCGGAATTGCCAAACAAACCTCACAGTGGGAGGAACACAACATGGGTGAAGCCCTCGGCCTGATTGAAACCAGAGGCCTGGTCGCAATGATTGAAGCCGCCGATGCGATGGTCAAAGCCGCCAACGTCCAGCTCGTCAGCTGGGAAAAAATCGGTGCCGGTTATGTCACCGCCGTCGTCCGCGGCGATGTGGCCGCCGTCAAAGCCGCCACCGAAGTAGGCGCGGCTGCCGCCTCCAAGATCGGCGAACTCGTCTCCGTACACGTCATCCCCCGACCACACACCAGCCTGGAAGACGTCCTTCCCATCGGCCGGTCGTCCTGAGTATTCGGACCCAATATTTATGATTATGGGAAAAGTGGTGGGGACGGTTGTCGCCACCCAAAAAGACAGCGGTCTGAAGGGATACAAGCTCCAGATCGTTCAAAGCCTCGAACTGCCCTCCATGTCGCTCAAAGACACCTTCCTGGTCGCCGTGGATGGCGTGGGTGCCGGCAAAGACGAAATCGTGTTATGCTGCTCGGGCAGTTCGGCCCGCATGACCGATACAACCGAAAATCGTCCGGTCGATGCCGTCATTGTGGCCATTGTCGATTCGGCAGAAGTCGAAGGCCAGGAAATTTATCGGAAAAAAGGTTAAGAGAGTTCCGGGTTCATCCCCGCTCTATCCAGGGGGTGCAAGCTCGGAATCCGAAACCTGATTCAGGAGTCTTTATTCGTGAACCTGGACGAAGCCCAGATTCAATCGGTCGTTGAACAGGTTGTTCGCAACCTGGCCCTGGAACAATCGCCACCGGCGGTCATCGCCTCGCCCTCCCCTTCTGTCTCGGGCGGAGAAGACGGCATCTTCGACCGGCTCGACGACGCCGTCAACGCGGCCGCACAAGCCCAGCGGGCCCTGGAAGCCTTGTCTTTGGAAGACCGGCGAAACATCATCGCCGCCATTCGGGAAAGTGCGATGGCACACGCCAAAGGCATTTCCCAACAGACCTTTGAAGAAACCGGCATGGGACGGGTCCCGCACAAAATCAAGAAATTTGAGCTCATCACACAGCTCACACCCGGTGTCGAAGACCTCGAACCCACCGCCTGGACCGGAGACCACGGCCTCACCATCGTCGAAATGGCCCCCTTCGGCGTCGTGGCCGCCGCAACCCCTTCCACCCACCCGGTTCCCACTGTCGTCAACAATGCCATCTCGCTCATCGCCGCCGGCAACAGTGTTGTTTTTGCTCCCCATCCAAGTGCCAAAAACGTATCGGCTTTGGGCATCCAGATTTTAAACCAGGCCATTGTGCAAGCCGGAGGCCCGCCCAACCTCCTGACAGCCGTGCACGAGCCCACCATCGAAACCGCCCAGGCCCTTTTTGTCCACCCCAAAATCGATTTGGTCCTGGTCACCGGAGGCGAGGGCGTGGTCAAAGCCGCGATGCAAGCCCCCAAACGGGTCATCGCCGCAGGCCCCGGCAATCCCCCTGTGGTCGTCGATGAAACCGCCGACCTGGATGTGGCGGCCGAAAGCATCGTTGAAGGCGGCGGATTCGACAACAACATCCTCTGCATCGGCGAAAAAGAAATCTTTGCCGTCTCATCCATCGCAGACGAGCTCAAACGCCAACTCCTCTCCCGAAAATGCGTCGAACTCGACAACGCACAAATCGACGCCCTTTCCCGCGAAGCCTTTCCCACCGATGCAAAGGGCAACTGGAGCCTCAACCGGGAGATGGTAGGCAAAAACTCCCATATCTTGGCCGAGCGCATCGGCCTGACGATTGCTCCCGACACGGAACTCCTCATCGGCGAGGTCGAAGCTTCCCACCATTTCGTCCAGCACGAACAAATGATGCCCTTCATCCCCTTCGTGCGCGTCCCAGATGTAAATACCGCCATCACCCTGGCCGTCGAAGCCGAACAGGGCTACCGCCACACCGCCGTCATGCACTCCAAAAACGTCGAACACATGACCCAGATGGCCCGTGCCTGTCGCTGTACTTTATTTGTGAAAAACGGACCCTCATCGGCAGGCCTTGGCGCTGGAGGCGAAGGCTACACCTCTTTCTCCATCGCCACACCCACCGGCGAAGGATGCACCTCTGCCCGCACCTTCACCCGCCAGCGGCGTTGCACCCTGGTCGATTATTTCCGAATCGTATAATGACCCCCTCTCCCCTCACCACCGGAATCCAAAAGCCCTTCCCCGTCTCCCCTCCTGTCTCCTGTCTCCTGTCTCCTGTCTCCCGGAGTGGAAGGGAGAGGGGGTAATTATGTATCTGGGCAAGGTCATCGGAAAGGTCTGGGCCACGCGGAAAGACCCATCTCTGGTCGGCATCCGGCTGCTCATTGTCGAACCCATCGACCACGAACGCCACCCCATCGGAGACCCATTTATCGCCGTCGATGTCGTCAATGCCGGCCCCGACGAAACCGTTTACTGGGTCAGCGCCCGGGAAGCCCCCAACGCCCTGCCCGACAAATACGGCCCTGTCGATGCCGCTATCGTCGGCATCGCCGATTGCATCAACACATAACAAACCAATCAACTATGGTCCTTGCTCACGTCCTCGGCAACGTGGTTTCTACCATCAAGCACCCGCACTATCAAAGCACCAAGCTGATGGTGATCCAACCCCTCACTCCCGACGGTCGAAAAGACGGCCCTTCGTGCCTGGCCGTCGATTCTGTTGGGGCCGGGCCCGGCGAAACCGTCCTGGTCCTGCGCCTCGGGGCCGCCGCCGCACAGGTCGTGGGCATCGACCTCCCGGCCATCCGCTCGGTCATCGCGGGTGTGGTAGACCATATCGATTACACGACTCCATAATTGTATTTGGCCCTGCAACGTTTTGTCGAGATCTAACCTTTTGACACCACACAACCCGGAGGATACCAGAGCAATCTCGAACCAACAGCTTGCTGTTGCTCGTAAGCGGCGCAGCCGCGCACAACTCCCCTGGTGTTGACAGAAGCACGGCGTCAAGGCCTTCGTCAAGGCCAAATGAAAATTTTCCCTATCACCCTCACTCCCACACTGAGCCTATGAACCTCCACCAAGCCAAACAAGACATCATAGAAGTCGGCCGACGCCTCTACCAGAAAGAATTTGTCGCCTCCAACGACGGCAACATCTCCGCCCGGATCGCCGAAGACCGTATTCTCACCACGCCCACCGGGTTGTGCAAAGGCACGCTTGCCCTCGAAGACCTCTGTGTCGTCGATCTGAAGGGCAACCACATCAGCGGCCACCGCCGAGCCTCTTCCGAAATCGGCATGCACCTCTTCCTCTACCACGAACGGCCCGACATCAACGCCGTCGTCCACGCCCATCCGCCCACCGCCACGGGCTTCTCCGTGGCAGGCATCCCGCTTACCGAATGCGTGCTCCCCGAAGTCATCATCACCGTCGGCTCCATCCCCATTGCCGGCTACGGCACCCCCGGCGGCCCGGAAATCTCGGAACCGATCCGCCAGTATGTCAAAGACTACGACGCCTATTTGCTGGAAAACCACGGTGCCACCACCATTGGCATCGATGTGATGAATGCCTACTTCAAAATGGAAACCATGGAGCATTTTGCCAAAATCCTCTTTGTGGCCAAACAACTGGGCGGCGTGAATGTGCTCAACAGCGAGCAAGTCGGCAAACTGGTCCAAATTCGCGAGCGGATGGGCCTTCGGGGTCCCGACCCTGCCTGCCTGATCCCCGACGAAACACCCGCACCCGATGGGGCCATTCCAACCCTGCGTACCAAAAGCGCCAATGGAAATGATGCCCGGTCTGAACAAGACCTGGTGGCCGAAATCACCCGCCGGGTGATGGCCGAACTGAACAAATAGGGAACCCGGGACATCGGCCAATCGTCGATATGGATAGCAGGGAGGCCGGGATTCCCCCCGTCTCCCTGCTTTATTCTTTTCACCCCATAGGGTATCCTGTCGATTTGTCATGAAAATCCTTGTCGCCAACGTCGGCAGCACCACGTTTAAATATAAACTGTTCAACATGCACGATCAGACGGTTCTGGCAGAAGGCCGAATCGAACGCATCGGCCAACAAGAAGCCCCCGTTGAACACCGCATGGGCCAGCACCGGGTTCAAACGCACCAGATTGTGCCAGACTACCCGGCGGCTGTGCGAGACGTCTTAGACCGACTCACCCACCCCGAAACAGGTGTGTTAAAAGACTTGAACGAACTCCACGCCGTTGGCTTCAAAACCGTACACATCCGGGGGGAGGCAGGCACTTTTGAACTCACCGAAGACATCTTAGAACGGATGGCCGACTACAACGACCTGGCGCCTGCCCACAACCCACCCTACATCCAGGCCATCCGAATCTTTCGTAATCTCTACCCCGATTTACCGCTTGTCGGCATCTTCGAAGCCGCCTTTCATACCACCCTGCCCGATTATGCCTATATTTATAGCGTCCCGTACAGTTGGTATGAAACATACGGGGTCCGCAAATACGGCTTCCACGGTGCCTCTCACCGCTATGTCTCCGAGCGGGTCCCCGAAATCTTGAATCGGCCGGTTCAAAAGCTTGTCTCCTGTCACCTGGGCGGCAGCGCCTCGCTTTGTGCGATCAAAAACGGGCAATCCATCGATACCACCATGGGATTCTCACCCCAGGACGGGATCATCAACAGCACTCGAAACGGACATATCGACCCGTTTATCATTCCCTTTATGATGGACCGAGAAAACCTGTCGGCAAAAGAAATTCAGCGCATTTTGTCCAAAGAAAGTGGCCTGTTGGGCATCTCGGGCATCAGCGAAGACATGCGCGATCTCGAAGCCGCCATCCAGGAAGGCAACGACCGGGCCCGATTGGCCGTGGAGGCCTTTTGTTATGGCATCAAAAAAGAAATCGGGGCCTTCGCCGCCGCCCTGGGCGGACTCGATGCCATCGCCTTTGCCGGCGGCATCGGCGAACGAAGTCTCGGTGTCCGAAAGAGAGTTTGTGAGGGCCTCGAATACCTGGGGGTCCACCTCGACCCCCAAAAAAATGCCGCCGATTCCAAAGAGGGCCTTATTTCCACCACCGACAGCACAGTCGATGTCCTGATTGTCAAAACCGACGAAGAAAAAGTCGTGGCCACAGCCACAGCCGAATTTCTCCAGAGCCGGGAGAACGCCCCATCTTGAATCTCCCAGAGGATCTATGAGAACCTGTCTCACCTTTTTGACGCTACTGCTCCTGTTGACCAACCCGATTTCCGCCTACGACCGGGAAACCTGGACCAGCTTTACCAATATGAACTACGTCACCTCCCTGGCCGAGGGC
>JAPUJS010000026.1 GCA_027296045.1 bacterium
AAGTCCGATAAAAAACGGCTTCCCCTTCTCATACAACTGAATCCCTCCAAACCGCATCACCACCGCCTTAATCGCCCACACAATAAAAACCGAAAACGTCGTCTTACACACGCCAAAATTTCCCTGCATCGCCAGCCCAATCGGATGCAGCGGCCAAGCAGGCACCCAATAGCGAATCAGGGTCAAAACCGCCATCAACCCCATCCCGATCGCTGCCCACATCACCCGCCCGTCTCCACCGGGTGCCATCGGATTGCGAATCTCAGTCAACGCAAAATCGAACGCCACCGGACCCGTCTTCTTCATCCCCATATTGCCCAGGTTATAAGCGCCGTAATCGTAACTCAGATAGAGCGTGTCCACCACCGAAATCGTAAACCCCAGTGCCAGAGCCAGCCAGATCACCGCTGTGATCTGCCGGGGCTTCACCACCTTGTCCACCGCCTTCACCGCCTGCGTGAACGGCGGCATCAAAAATCCCTTCCCGATATCCGGCCAACTGTTGAACACATGCATAAATGCCAGCGCCGTCACCCCGGGAATGCCCACCGCCGACGCCCCAAACGCCTGCAACACCGCATCGTGAGGCTGAATGCGAAAATACACATACACCAGCCCCAACTCCGCAATCGCCCGGGACAAACCCAAAAACAGCAGTATGGATAGCGGCAAAAACGCGCCCACAACCCACAACGGCATTCCCGCCGCATGCAACCAGGCCGACACAAAAAAGAGCGACCCCACAAGCCCAAACACCGCCGTTCGATACGACAGCAACTCCCCACTGTCATCCACATCACAACTCGAATCCATCGCCTTTTTGAACACCGCCCTCAGATGTTCCCGCGCCATCCACAACCCCCAAAGCGACAAAAACATCAACGCCCCAATGCTCTGCCAGCCCAGCGCATCGCTTGTCCAATGCCGGGTCGCCGCTCCGATTGGATACCCGAAAATATTAAAAACATACACCTGGAAGGCGGTCAGAACCAGGAAAAACCAGACACTGAACAACACATCCAAACGTGCAAAATACCCAAACCCGATCGAATAAAAACTCAGCCGATTCACGATAATGGGAAAATCCGGCACCGGCTGCCAGAGCACCTCTTCCATATCAATAAAAGGAAATGCCGGCGTAAAAAAAGACCCGATATTCCACAGCTTCAGCGCCATCACTATCCCAAACGCAATCCAGAACAGGGGCGAGCGCAACATCTGCGCCATCTGTCCCCCTCTCTCGGTCTCCGTCAGCGTCCTCGCCACCTCCATCAGAGGATAAGACAGCCGCTCGTGATCCACCCACTGCTTCCGCAAAATCACCACAATGCAAAACACCGCAAAGCCCAACGCCCCGAAAAAGCACATCCACCAGAAAACGGGCTCGGCCCAGATGCGCCACGGCGGCGAACCCCCTCCGCCTTCGAAAAATCGGGTCATCTCCCCGGTCGCATTCGAAGGCGCCAGCCATGCTGGAATATGATCGTGCAAAAAACCCCAACCATTTTCGACCGAATCGAAATAATCGGGCGCCGCCAGAACCCCAAAAAAATGCCCCGTCAAACCGTCATACGTCACCGACACCGCCATCAACCCCGAACCCAACACCACGTACAACTCTTCCCGAATCAACCCCCGTCCCGGACGCCAGTAATTCACCAACAAATTGATCATGCACGCGATCAAAAACGGAAAGAAAAGCCCCATCGGAAAATGACTGCGGCTGATATTCGACCCGGAGGTATAATACGGCATCCACTCGTTCCACAACACACTCACCACACTCACCACAATCGATACAATCACCGATCGCGTCGTCACCGCACGAATCTCAACGGGCGTGTCCTCAGGTATGCCCATTTGTCGGATAGAATCTGCCATCTTTAATCATCCCCCGCCTGCGCGTGTCGTTGATCCAGATCCGCCTTAATCTCGGCCGCCTTCGCATCGTCAAGTTCATAATACCGCAACAAAATCAACCCGCCCACCGCCAGAATCGCCGGCAAGGCCGAAAACAGAAACCGCATCCAGAACATCACACCCGGATCTTGATCCACCCCCTTGGTCGCGTCAAATCCGATCATGGCCAGAAGATACCCCTGCCCCAGTGCAAACGTGATCGCCTGCGTCACCTTCTGAAACCAGCCCGTCGCTGCCCCATACATCCCCTCTCTCCGAAACCCCGTCTTCCACTCGTCCCAATCGCACACATCCGCCTTCATCGACGTAATCAACAGCCAGAACCCCATTTCCCCAATCCGAATAAAAGGCTGCGTAATAATCTGAAGATAGGGCATCGTAGGGGTATAGGCAAACCACTTTAGAATCGCACCCACCAGAAGACACCCAATCGAAATCCCCAGTGTCCTGATCTTCCCAATCCGCGGCGACAACCAGGCCAGAATCGGAATCGCAACAAATGACGAAATCGTGCCCACAGCAGTCGCATGGCCCTGCAGTTCGGCCCCGAACTTCACATCGCCCTGAGCCACATGATAAATATTCACATAAGGTCCCAGAGCCAGATTGAAATTGCCCCCGAAAATCGTCACAAAAGTCAGACCGCACAAAATCAAAAACGGCTTGGTCTTAAACGTAGTCTTAATCGCCCAGACCACCGGTATTTTCTCCTGCTTCGCTGCCTGTTCTGCATGGCCTTCCCGGACGCCAAAAACGGTGGGCAGTAAAAAGAGGAAAATCACCAGCCCAACGCCCATCCCGACGTATTTCGCTCCCGTCATCGTATCGCCAAACACATCGAGCGTACACAGATAAAATAAATAGCCAAGTAGAATATTGCTCACCTGCTGGAAAAACGAACGATAGGCAAAAATATTCGTGCGCTCGTGATAATCGTGACTCAACTCAAAACCCAGGCTATTGTACGACACCTGTAAAATCGTCACGCACGTATACAGCCCCAGACTTCCAAACAAAAAATAAGCATAGAGGGCGTCGGGGCTGAGGCCTTTCGGCACATTCAAAATAAGCGCATACGCAATAGCCGTCAAAATCGACCCTATAAAAAGATAGGGCCTCCGGCGTCCCCACCGGGATTTGGTATTATCCGAAATCCACCCCATCACAGGATCGGTAAACGCATCCCAGAACCGGGCCGCTAAAAGCACATTACCCACACGAAAGGGATGCATCCCTAACGTAATATTAAAAATAGGCCCCGCCAGATTCTTGATCGAGTTCACACTCGCATTCATCGGCAAACAGCCCGAGCCGTACGCAATCTTTTCCAGCAACGGAATCGGTGTATAATCCCGTCCCGCCTGCTCCCCTTTCTCCTCACCCCAGGGGCCCCGTTCTGGATCGTTCTGGTCCGAATTTGTATCATCTAGAGGCACAATCCCCTCCTTGTCTCATGAGTTTCGCCGATTGAATCGCTGAAAGCTACACGCTCTAAACCTTGCGGACACGAATCGCAAAAGCTTCCTGAGGGTTGGTCACCGTCATCTGATGAATATCTACCTCTGTAAAATTCGCTTTTCTCATCAGAGGGATAAATGGATCAAAAATGGCATCATAAGATTTAAAAGGACGGTCGCCATAGCGAAATGAATTGCCATCGTGAGAAAGCAAAACCCGATGCAACATGCCAGACCGTTTCATCTGCCGAAGCAGATCCAGATGGGGTTCGAACGTTTCCTCACGAACACCATCCAACTCGATCCAGGCACCTGCTTTGGCAACCGGCTGCAGATCTGTCGAATCTTTAATTTTTTGAGCGTGAACCCAAATCCAGGCGCTTGGATGGACGCCGGCTTCCTCCAGAATATCAATTTGATCTACAGCGGCAATAGGGTTATCACCTGTATGACAAGCAATCGTCAACCCCGTTTCAAGATGCGTGATAGCTGCCGCTTGCACGAGTTTTTTATCCACATCAGACAAGGATCCGGAATCAACACCAATTTTGATAAACCCGGGACGAATATCTGTCCCATCGATACCGTTTTCCCACTCATGGATCCAGCGCCTGGCCATTCGATCGGCGGTCTCTTTGAAGGCGTGTTCAGGCAAATAGCGATCATTCGCCGCACCATAATACCCGGTATTTGTCAAAATCTGCAGCCCGGTCTCCTTAGAAATCCTCTGAAGCAAATCGGCACGCCGTCCAAAATAAGCAGCCGTACATTCGCAAAGCGTTTGCGCGCC
>JAPUJS010000260.1 GCA_027296045.1 bacterium
ATGCCTGTGAGAGGGTGTTGTGGGCTCGGTTCAGGGTGTCCCGGTCGTCGAGTTGGTTGACCGGAAAAGCAATGGGATGGACCTGTCGGTTGAGGGCAGAGAGCATGGCCTGACGGATCCACCAGACGGCATAGGTGATGAATTTGTGGCCCCGGCCCGGGTCGAATGTCTTGGTGGCGCGGATCAAGCCCACGTTGCCTTCGGCAATGAGGTCAGACAGGGGCAGGCCCCGGCCATTGTATTCGCCTGCGATGCGGACAACAAAACGCAGGTTGGCCGTGATGAGACGATCGAGGGCTTTGCGATCGCCTTTTTGTGCAGCCAGGAGGGTGCGGACCTCTTCTTCCCGGCTCAAAGGGGTGTATTTGCGGATGTCTTTGAGATAGAGATCGGTAATACCGCTGTGCCGAGGGGGTTGTTGGGGTTTCATAAGCACGGTCCAGTTGACAAGATGGAATACTCTTGTATATTTTTATCTATCTATAAATGTGGAGGTTGTACTCTACTAATATAGGGGACGATCTCGATGAGCCGTTGATTTTTCGACTGTGGCAGGTCCGGAAATCGGCGGCTTTTTTTCTGCGTCCAATTTGTTTTGAAGAACTGTTGTGGGTTGAATGTGAAAAAATGGGATACAGTCGCAGGATTTGTTGTAAAGTACTTCACAGGTAGGACACAACCGTTCTTCCAGCCGGAGGTCGCATGGCAGACAGTCGCACAGGCTGGAAATGGCCTGGGTCAGGTTGGTACGAATTTGTTCATAGTGGGCGATCTGGGTGTTGATTTCGTCGAGTCGACCATTGAGGTCTTGTAAGATTGACGCTGCCAGTTGTCCACCGGTTTCGTGATGACATTGTTTTTCGAGAATGGTTTTGATGTTTTCCAGGTCAAATTCCAGCTTTTTGAGGCTCAAGATCATGCGCAGCCGGTCAAGCTGTTCTTCGGAATAACACCGAAAACCCCCTTCACTTCGGTATTCGGGCTGGATGAGGTCCATTTCTTCATAATACCGAACGGTGCGGGTCGTGGTTCCCGCTTCTTTGGCGAGTTTTCCAATGTGCATCATACCGATGGTCCTTAATTGAATGGATTCTGTGCAAAAAATATACTTTAACGTAACGTTAAAGTCAAGCAAAACTTTAACGTTACGTTAAAGTAAGATGATTTTAAACATATCTTATTAAAAATAAATAAGATATGTTTAATGGTGGAACAATCTAACTCCTGAGAAGACCATCGTCATGCCGTATTCGTCGGCTGCGGCAATCACATTGTTGTCCTGGATAGAACCGGCGGTCTGGATGACATATTTGACGCCGCTTCTGGCGGCCCGGTCAATGTTGTCCCGGAAGGGAATAAAGGCGTCGGAGCTGAGGGCGATCTGATCGAGGCTGTCCAGCCAATCCCGGCGGTCTTGATCGGTGAAAGGGTCTGGCACAAATTCGAACGTGTCTTCCCATATTTTTTGTTCTTCGGGGGTCATGTCGCCTTTGAGATAGAGTTCAATGGCGTTGATTTTTTCAGGACGTTTTTTGCCTTTTTTGAACTGGAGGTCAAGCACACGGGGATGTTGGCGGAGGTACCAGGTTTCGGTTTTTCGGCAGGCCAGGTCTGTGCAGGCCAGGCGATTTTGCTGACCGGCACCCAGCCCGACGGCCTGGCCGTCCAGGGCCAGTGCGATGGACTTGGACTGGGTGTATTTGAGTGTGATGGTGGCCAATAGGAGGTCGCGTTTGGCTTCCTCCGAGAGGTGTGTGTTTTGGGTGACGACATTTTGGAGCATGTCTGGGCTGATGACAAGCGTATTGCGTGTTTGTTCCAGGGTGATACCGAAGATTTCACGGGTTTCGGTTTCGCCGGGTTCGTAGGCAGGATCGATCTGGAGGACGACGTAGTTGCCGCCTTTTTTCTTTTTGAGGATGTCCAGAGCCTCAGGTTCATAGCCAGGGGCGATGATGCCGTCGGAGACTTCCCGGCGTAGAATCAGGGCGGTAGAGGCATCGCAAGGGTCGGACAGGGCGGCCCAGTCGCCAAAGGAAGAGAGACGGTCGGCTCCCCTGGCCCGGGCGTAGGCGACGGCCAGAGGGGAGAGGTCCATGTCGTCGACAAAGTAGGCTTTTTTGAGGGCGTCGGACAGAGGGGTAGACACGGCGGCACCGGCGGGAGAGACGTGTTTAAACGAGGCGGCTGAAGGGAGGTTGAAGACCTGGCGGAGTTCGCGAACCAGTTGCCAGGAATTGAGGGCGTCCATCAAGTTGATATAACCTGGCGCCCCGTTTAACACCGTGAAAGGAAGGTCTCCGTTTTCGACATAGGCCCGCGCCTGTGCCTGGTGGGGATTGCAGCCGTAACGGAGGGTAAGTTCTGACATGGGGAAGGTCCTTTCTGGATGCGGGTTTATCCTCCGGATGGACCATAAAAAAATGGCCCAATCCTGTTGAAGGATTGAGCCCAGGCGATCGACTCGGTTTTCTGCTGACCGGCACTCCCCCCTGGTTTATTCCAGGCGTTCGCCAGTTGTGCCAGTGTGGTTTTTATAGAACGATTTCAATATAAGCGGATCGTTGGATATTGTCAATATGCAATCGGCTTCTTTTTTTTGATCTGATCGATGAATCGTCGGCCATTTCCTGAAAAATGATCTTCGATTTCTTGAGGCATAGCCCAACAGGCCGGGTACCCCCAAACTTTCTAAAAACACTTGACCCTGTACTATGGTACAGGGATTATTTTTGTGTAGAAAGGAGGTGGTCTGTATGACCAGGGGACAACTGGCACGAAAAACGCAGGTCAATCTGGAGACATTGAAATTAGGGCAAGGGGATAGGGTGTGAAAGAATGCCCTGAAAAAAACTGCGTTACTTTTTGAGGGTTGGAAAGTATACATGTGTGAAAAGGGTGTTGTGAATGGATGAAGAAACGGACAGGCGCCAGGATGGACCCTCGGATGAAGCGCTGATGGCGGATTATCAGGCCGGTGATCTGTCTGCCTTTGATCTTCTATATCTGCGGTATGAAAACCGGGTCTATAACTATCTCTTTCGATTAACCGGGGATCCTGATACGGCTGCAGATCTGTTTCAAGAGACATTCTTGAGACTCCACCGCAGCCGGAGGCAGTATGACCCCAAGCGACGGTTTTCGACCTGGCTTTTCACCCTTGCGAGCAATCTGGCCAAAACCGAGTTTGTCCGCCAATCCCGGTCCAGGCAGAGCAGTACAGATGTAGAGCAATTGAGCGGGGCAGAATCAGCCGATAGGAGTGTGGAACAGAAAGAGACATTGAGCCTCATTCAAAGGGCTTTGGAAGCATTGTCGCCAGATCAGAGACAGGTGATTCTACTCAGCAAGTTCGAGCGTCTGAATTACCGGGAAATCGCAAATATGACCGGAAAAACCGTCCATGCCGTGAAGCAGATGGCCTACCGGGCATTGCAGGATTTGAGACACAAATTGAAGGATATATAATCGATGGATTGCAAGATTGTACAGACAGAAATAACCGCCCTTTTGGCAGGTGAGCAACCCGAGCATCCACAAAAGGAAATCGAGGCACATGTTGCAGGTTGTAACGATTGCCGGCAAGCCTGGGATGCGATGGATGGCGCGTGGCAGCACCTCGAAAGTCTTTTATATGCTTCTGTTCCAGAGACGCTTCGTCAAAGGACCTTACAAGCCGTTCATGGCGAGGCAACACAGGATGTGTCCCGGGCGGTTCTGTCTCTGCCCCGGCTTGTCGGCGCTGTTGGGGCCGGTGTTTTCGTGGCCTGGTTTTTCACTTTTTTACTGAGCCTGCGGGTAGACCTGGACTATTTGAGCACGGCTCAACTGGTCATTACGGCCACATTGTGGAGCGGTTTGCTGATCGCGGCTTTTTGCTGGATTTTGGGGCATTACCAGCATCGAGGCGTGCATCTGAGCACGGCCTCTTTGCTGGGCGTTGTTGCGACCGCACTGTCCCTTGTCGGGACTTTTCTGTGTCCGGATAAGACGTATTTTGATCTGTGGGAGAAGTCGGTCATTGCAGGGATGCTGAATGGACCGGTTCAATGGGGTGTTGGCTATCTGGTTTTCGGGTTTGTCTATGCCCTGCTTCCTGCCCTGATTGTTTCGGTTGTTCTGGGCAGGCGATTGGCGAGCGATTTATGGCGGGGCAGGTTGGTTGCTGCGGGCACATTCGTCGTGTTGCTGATTCCCGCTGTTTATCTTCAGTGCGCATCTCTGGCTGTGGGATTGTTGGGCATGTGGGTGGTGGGCGCGTTTGGTGGAGCCCTCGGGGGGGTATTGGGAGGCGTGGAAATCAGACGGTTGCAGCTACACCACACCTGATTGCAAGGATGATTTTTTATGGGAAGGAAGAAAAATATTAGGTAGACCGGGTGTTGGTTTATTGACTCACACAATGTTCAGATTAGCCGGGAGGAGGTAAAGGACGACATGAAAGAGATCGTAACAGGGATCGGATCCGTTGTATCGGCTTTTTTGGCATCGCTGTGCTGTATCGGACCCGTGGTCGGTGTACTCCTGGGGGTTGGTGGATTGGGCGCAGCGGCGAGTCTGGAGGTTTACCGGCCCTATTTTTTGGGCATTACATTTGTGTTTCTCGGGGGTGCTTTTTATTTTACATATGGCAGAAAAGAGGACTGTGAGGAAGGTGAAGCTTGCGAGGTGCGGCAAGGCAGCCGCTGGCAGCGTACCTTGCTGTGGATCACAACAGTTGCCGCCCTGATTTTTGCAGCAGCGCCCTATTTGCTACAGTGGGTGGTCTAATCTTAATTTAGAAGGAGGATTTTGAAATGAAAATCGCAGGCATGATTCTCGGCATCGTGGTGATTCTCGGAGCGGGTTTTATGGTTTTTAACCAGTCTGACAACCCTCCCGAACCCGTTGTCGTCGCAGAAGCCGGTCCAGTCAAACAGGTGGTCCTGCCCGTAGAAGGGATGACCTGTGCCGGGTGCGCGATCAGCGTAAAAATGGTCCTGAAGGATCTGGAGGGGGTGAAAGCGACAGAGGTGGATGTGGAGAAGGGAAAAACCACGGTGACCTACACAGACGGCAAAGTGACCATTGAT
>JAPUJS010000261.1 GCA_027296045.1 bacterium
ACCTGAGCCGACGTCCGCCACCCAAACGACACCTCGCTTGTGGCACTCACCACCCGTTCGTCTTTGTGAGAAGCCTCATCCATCCCCTTCAGCCACTCCAAACACACATCCCGGGGCAGATCCCGCACCGTCGGATCGTCCAATTCCAGCGCCACCTCCGAACGGTTTTCAAACAATGCCGGATCTGGAATCACCCGATGGGGATCCGGCTCCAGAAGACGGGTCAATGCCACAGCATCCGCGACAAATTTGTTCAGCGCGTCCGGCCGCAAATCCGTCGTTCGATGGGTCGAGTAGCGCCCCGCAACATACAGTCGAAAGCTCACCCCCCGGCTCCCATCTTGCTGCACCTGCTCCAGTTTCCCATCCCGGAACACATACTCGGTCTTCTGCGCATCCTGAACCTGGACCACCACATCATCCGCCCCGGCCTCCCGAGCTTTCTGCATTGCTTGCTCGGCCTGTTCTAACAATTCCTGTTCCATCAGTTTACCCCCCCAACCGTCATCTGATTCACCAGCACCGTGGGCAGACCCAGGGATACGGGAACGCTCTGGCCATTTTTCCCGCACGTCCACCCCGCCTCGTCCAGCTTAAAATCGTCGGCCACCATTGTCACATTCCGAAGCGCCTCCGGTCCATTTCCGATAATATTCACATCTTTAATCGGCACCGTAATCTTCCCCCCTTCGATCAACCAACCGTTCTTGATATAAAACGTAAAATCCCCCGACCCAATCTGCACCTGTCCGTTGCTAAAGGTTTCTGCCACAATCCCGCGATCCACACTCTGAATAATTTCATCGTACGTATGCGGTCCATTGAGCATATACGTGGATCGCATCCGGGGCATCGGCACGTGTCGAAAACTCTCTCGACGCCCCGATCCCGTCGGCTTCACGCCATAGTGCTTGGCCGAAATCCGATCGTGCAAATAACTTCTCAGAACCCCGTTTTCAATCAGCACTGTCTTCTCGGTCAAACACCCCTCATCGTCCACATTGAGCGCTCCCCGGTCGTTGGCAAGCGTTCCATCGTCCACAATAGTCACAAACGCTGGCGCAACCTTTTCATTCATCATAGAAGCGTAAATGGAGGTTCCCTTCCGGTTAAAATCCGCTTCCAGACCGTGCCCGATTGCTTCGTGCAACAAAATGCCGGATGCCCCGGCCGCCAGCACCACCGGTAGTTCTCCCGCAGGCGGTCGCACCGCTTCAAACAACAACATCGTCTGATCCACCGCTTTCCGGCAAACCTTCCGGAGTTCTTCATCTGTAAACCAGTCGATCGCCTCCCGCCGCGCAACCGAGGCAGAATGGCTTTGTCGTTGGCCATTCTTTTCTGCCGTCACCTGACAGCTCAAAATCGCCATCGGACGTCGATCGGATGCGTAGGTCCCCTCGCTGGTCACCACCAGAACCCGTTCGTCCCGATCATACCAAAAAGCCGACACCTTTTCCACGGCCGGATCCATCTCTTTACAAAAAGATTCTACCTGGCGCACCAGTGGGAGCCGTTCGGACACGGCCACATCTTCCCAGGTCCGGTCCAACGCGTAGTAGTCCACCGTTTCCACTCGGGACACATCCTGAGGGGGCACCTGTCCATCTCCCGAGGCAATCGTCGCCGCCGTCCGCGCAGCTTGAAGCATTGCGTCCACATCCAGGGCTTCGCTAAAAGCATACCCGACCTGATCGTCCACCACGGCCCGAACACCCACCCCCTGATCCACACCCGAACTCGCCTGGTTGATGATCCCGTCTTCCAACCCCACAGAAATCGTCTTCAGGTGTTGAAAATACAAATCTGCAAACTCCGCCCCCCTGCCCATCGCTTCGGAAAGCACCCGGTGGACAATTTGCTCGTCAATGCCAAACCAGGTTGCAAAAGGATCTGCCTGTAAGGGTGTCATCGCCCCTCCTTATCGTAGATAGGATTCAAAGATCTCCCCGAAAGATAATACAAAAAAGGGCAGATAGGAAATCTTCCCATCTGCCTGAAACCCAGATTCAATTTCAGATCCATCACGCCTTCTCTTCCTCCGCCATTTCCAACCCTTCCAGGAAGGAATGCGTCCCCACATATCCCCACAACATCCGTCAATAGCAAGTGTGTGCTTCTTCATCTCAACCTGAATTTAATCCAAATCAACAATCACAGGCGCATGATCCGACACGGTCAGACCGCCTTCCCGCAGAATCGCTGCCTCTTGAAATTTGTTGCCTGCAATTTGATTGCCCAGCAGATAATCAATGCGCCAGCCTCGATCCAATTCTCGGGCACGCCCCCGGTTGGACCACCACGAATAAGGCCCTTGCACATCCCCGTATTGCTCCCGCACAAAATCCTGCCAGCCCGAATCCAGAAGGTCGCCCATCCAGGCACGTTCGTGAGGCAAAAATCCCGAGTTTTTTTCATTGCCCCGGGCATAAAAGATATCCTGTTCGGTGTGGGCAATATTAAAATCGCCCCCCATAATCACGGGTTTATCCAGATGTGCGAGTGCATCTGCCCAGGGCCTGAACACATCCATCCAGGTCTCCTTCATCTCCTGCCGTTCTGCACTCGAAGACCCCGAAGGCGAATATACACTCACCAGTTGCACATCTCCAACCCGAACCCGCAAGACCCGCCCTTCCGGATCGGGTGTGCCAATGCCCCGCTCCACCTCTTCCATTTCGTGTCGAGACCAGACCGCCGTTCCCGAATACCCTTTTCGCTCGGCCGGATGCCAGATAACATGCCATCCTTCCGGTTCTTCCCACCCATCGGGCAACTGCTCGGGCAAGGCCCGAACTTCCTGCAACAACAACACATCCGGAGCCATTTGCGCCAGATGGTCTGCAAATCCCTTTCGAAGAGCAGCCCGCAGCCCGTTCACATTCCAGGTCACAATCCGCATCACAACCCCGTTTTGTATGAAATCACCCCATTTTTCGCATTTCAAAATAACACCACCACCCCAAAAACGCAAATCCACAGGCCAAAAAATGGCCGCTATGTGATCTCCATCAATAACGTTTTGACGTTCCGCAGACCGCGATTTGGCGCAAAACGGAACATTTTGTGATACGTCCATCCGGAACACCCCATAAGGAAATTTTCATTAATTTTCTTAAATTTATTATAAACAGTATCTTATATCAAATATTGAAATAGTTTCATCTTTGGCACGGACCTTGCCATATAAATCGGTAGATCAACACATCTTCCGCCCCGGGAGCACCCAGAGAATGCCCCGGGATGGAAGGCCAAAAACCTCTCCCCAAGATCACTGTGAAAGGGCAGAACCATGAACACCTGGAACAACGAAATTCTGGACATCTACTTTCAGGATATTGCCGACTCAAAACCCCTTGCAGCCCAGGAAGAAGTAGCGCTCGCCCAGCGAATCAAGGCCGGGGATGAAGACGCTCGCAACCAGCTCGTGGCCGCAAATCTTCGCTTCGTGGTCAAAGTTGCCGCAGAGTATCAAGGCTGTGGACTGGGCCTCGAAGATCTGATCAGTGCCGGCAATGTGGGGCTCATTCAGGCCACCGAACGCTTTGATGAAACCAAGGGTTTTAAATTCATTACCTATGCCCACTGGTGGATCCGGCAGTCGATCTTCAACAGCATTTCTCAGGAATCTCGCATGGTGCGCCTGCCGGCCAATCGGGTGAAACTGCTCAACAGCATCACATCTCTCCTGAAAAATCTGGGCAATACCAGCATCGAAGACCCGACCTCCGAACGCATTGCCGAAGAACTGGGCGTGTCTGTCGAAATGGTCGAAGACACCCTCATGCGAGCCCAGGACGTCTACTCTTTGGACGCGCCCGTCTCGGAGCAAGACGACCGCAATCCGCTCAATACCCTCACAGACTATACACAGGCATTGCCGGACGCCCTGGTCAGCAAATCTTCCGACCGCAACCTCATTTATGAAGTCCTGGACACCCTCGATGAGCGCGAGGCCGAAGTCCTTCGCTTGCACTTCGGCCTGGAAGACGAGCAGCCCCGCACCCTGGCCAAAATCGGCAAGCGCCTGGGACTCACCAAAGAACGCATTCGTCAAATTAAAGAAAAAGCCCTGAGCAAGCTGCGCCATCCCCGCCGCCGGGCAAGCCTGGCCCCCTTGATGGAATCCATCTAAAAAAACCTGTGATCCATCGACGGTGTCGGGGACCGTCGACTCCGAGGAGGTGGGGACAGGTCGGTCTCATCTCCTCATCTTTTTTGTACATTAAAAAGGCCGATTTCAAAAATCGGCCTGCACAAAAATTCCACCGTTTCAATGCGCCCCATTTGCCATTTGAAATGGCACCTCTCCGGGACGCAACCCCACCGCCTGTTTGAAATGATCCCGCGCTCGATCCAAATCCCCCTTTGCCCGATACACCTCTCCCAATTGGTACCAAACTTTGGCATGGCTCAAATTCAGTTCCATCGCCTGTTGCAGCACCACCAGAGCCGCGTCGTATTGTCCTTGCACCAAATGCACTTTTCCCAACCCCAGATAAGGATCGATATAATCAGGTGCCAGGTTCAACGCGTGTCGATACTCCCGCTCGGCAACCTCATACCGTTTTTGATCTAAAAACCGGGTGCCTCGCACCACCCGACCTTCGGCTGCCGCATTCAGCACCCATTCGGGAACGGGGTCTCCAAGCTGTCGATAAATGGCAATACTTCGCTCCAGATAAGCCACCCCATCGTCTTCAAGCCCGGCTTCCAGCATGCCCACCCCCACCTCGGGCGGCACCCCTTCGTAGCGCCCATCCATATCTTCCCACAGCTCTTTCGCCTCAGAAGACCGCCCTTCCCGGAAATAGGTATTCACCACCATCAATTCACCCAGCATAAAATCGGACCGCAACGCCACAGATCGCCGAAACGCCTCTCGTGCCCCGTACCAATTACCCTGTAAATAAGCCTGGACCCCCGATAAAAATTCTCGATCGGGTAATTTTGGATCGGCCTTCACCTCCGCCCGCCAGTTTCGAAGCCGTTCCTCCACATCCCCTGTCCGACGGTAGATAATCACGCGGGGGTGGTCAAACGCCGTTCCGGTCGGTTCCACATCCGCCTCCGAGATCGATAAACCGAAAATCTCAGGTATCACTTTAAAGGTCCTTTCTTCCGAAAACCCCAAATCCCCATCCCGGAGCCGCTGGTAATATCCGGACCCAACCGGATACCGAGCCCCGGCCCCTTCAAACTGACGCATCCGATTTTCTTCGATCACCACCATCCATTCCACATCCCGAAGCAAATTCTCCAGAAAACCTACTTTGTCCTTGTACAGAAAAAACCCTTCGGTATTTAAAAAAAAGGACGGCTGATCCACCTGCTTCTGAAACCGCTCGTCCGACACCATCCAGGACGTGGCAAACCCACCCGTCTCAACCATCACCCGGGAACCCTCCGGGATATGCGTATCCACCCATCGGGCCGCAACAATCCGGCTGTCTTCGACACCATATATCCGAGCAATCGCAACCCCGTATCCCAGTGCAGGCACCCCCACCAGCAAAGCAGGGAACACACAGGCAAAGCGCCTGTCCAATCGCGTCCCGATCCAATCTCCAATCTGCACACAAGCCCATGCCCCCACAACTGCCAGCACGGGCAACATCGGGGTGATATACCGCACAGGTTTGGTATGCAACCCACCTACCAATAAAAAATAAGGCATCAGCCATCCCAACAACACCCAGCCCGATCTCTCCCGCCGCCACAAAACCCACACGGTCCCCAACAGGGCAACAACCTCCAAAGGCCTGCCCATCGCATCTCGAAGCAAGTGCGTTACATAAAACAAATAGGGCGTTGTAGAAAAATCATACAACGTCCAAACCCGGATCAATTCTCCCCGGGCAATCTGCATACTCGGCACAAACTGACGGGCATCGCTTTCCGCGAAAAAATGCCCCGGATCCAGAATTAAAAATGGCTCACACAAAAACCCGACAACCGCACCCCCCAAAAGAACCACTCCCGTGCGAATGGGGTTCAACCGGTCGATCACGGTCCTGATCCGAACAAAAAATGGCGAAGATTCGCGGACCTCAGTAGCGTTTTGCAGTCCTCCAAAATCCCACAAATGTACCATCAAAAATGGAATCCCCAACCAGACCCCCACCAAACGCGTTCCTGCCGCCAGCCCACCCACAATCCCAAATGCCAGATAGGGCCACATCTGCCTGGACGGCATCTGCAAGATCAGATAAAGCCCCAGCGTCACCCAAAGTGTCAGCGACACATCCACCGTATAATAATGACTCTGCTGAATATGCCCGGCGCACACAGCCAAAAAAAATGCCGCCAGCACCCCCGTGCCCACCCCGCCCAAACGACGGCCAATCAGAAAGACCAGCCACACCGTCAGCGTTCCAAACAAAACAGAAATCCCCCGTCCCACCAGGTGCGTGAACCGCACCGATCGGTTGTCTTCCAGATCAAACGGCGCTATCCCCATCACAGCGCCCAACCCGTGTGCGGCCCCAAAAAGCAAATACATCGGCGCCTTGCCATAGGAGGCCCGAATGGCCTTCAGGTCTTCCCCTACCAGTTGCGCACTGTCCACCAGAGTCGCTTCATCGGTGTGAAACCGATAAAACACCCCGGTCTGCCAATCTGTTCCCCAGTCCAGACCATATACCCGTAATCCACCAGCCAGGGCTACAACCAACCCCAAAATGACAACCGCCTTTTGTGTCATAATCTCTCCAGCAAAATGAACATACCGGCTCTTATCCTTTTTGTCGGCAAAATCCAGAATCCATAAAGCTATATTTTTTGGAGCAAGATCTATTCCAGCTTTCTTTTATAATTTAAAATATTGAAAATTATATATTTATATTAAATTATACATTTCCAAAAACCGGAAAACATG
>JAPUJS010000262.1 GCA_027296045.1 bacterium
TTCCAGTCTGCCACCCTCCGAATCCAATTCTGTTGAACATGTGCCAGCGCCATAAGCCCATCTACCCATGTATTGCCAGGCTGATCCCCGAACCCTGAAAATGCCCGACCCGGGCCAAACAAATCGGCCACCCGGGCAACACGACACAGCAACTCAAACAGGGCTTCACGCTTCGCCTCGTCTCCCTTGAGAGCTTCAAACCCGGCATAAATCTTCACCAGATAATCCGCCCGCAGCGCATCCACATCGATCTCTCCGGCATAGATTTGGGCGATCGTCTCATCGGGACGACGCGTCTGGTTCCGCCTCGTAGCAAGCGCATCCTCCCCCCGAATCCGCTCCATCAACCGGATCTCACGACGACGCTGACGCCGATTTTTATTTAGCCGATCGCTGAACCCATGATCCCGACACCACGCTTGATACGCGTCCCTGCTCAACCCCAAAACCTCCAGGTGTTCATTCAGAGCCTCATCCTCTGTCCGGTCGGCCGCCGCAACGCCTGCGGACAGTTCCTGAAATCGCGCCTTGGCATTTTTAAACAGACCGGTCTCAAACCCGTTTTCCACACACCATGCCCGATAATCCACCTCGGTTCCCAGCCCAAGGAGATCCAGATAATGCAAAGGGCCTGCAAAGGACCGGTTGGGCACGCCCTTGTGACGCCCCCAGCGCAAGACCTCATCCCGCAAATGCCAGCGCACCAGGGCGCTTGTGCGCTCGTCGTCCGCCGCCAGATTCAGGTGCCACGCTTCCACCTGTCGCAACAGCTTGCCCAACTGCCGACCCTTCATTTGCAATTTGGGCTGCACCGGCTTCAGCCGCTCGGTGCTGCCATCGGGATGCACCACCGTTTTCCGCTCAAACCGTTGGGATTCCAGATAATCCACCACCGTACCCACACACGATGGATCCAGCTCCTTGTTCGTCACAAAATATCGGATCACCTTGTCCCAGAAATTCGCGTTTCGAAACGTCGTACCCAGCGGTGTATCGATCACGGCTTGCGCCAGCACCTCGTCCCCTCCTTGTCCCAGCACCTGTCCCCACCGCATCGCCTCCTCAATGGTACAATAGGCCGGAGCGTCCACAAATTCGCGTCCCATTTGCCGGGTCAGCCGGGGTGGCTCTGGTGCCAGACAAATATCATGATCCCGTCCCAAAAACGTAAACCATCCCTGCTGGCGTTCTGCAATCGGATCGTTCCCGCGAAACCAGGCCGCATCCATAAATACCGGTGCCCCCTCCAGTGCGATCAGATGCCGAACCAGCACGCCAAATTGGGACCGAGGATGTTCAGATCCCCAATGACATCCATCCAGTGGCCGCTGCCAGTCCCGGTGATGTCGGCAAAGCGCGATTACCCCTTCCACAAATGTATTGCCCGGCCGCTTCCCCAATCGGGGAATCATTACGCCCCCATACCCCAGATCGGTGCGTTCATCCAGCCACATCAGCAACCGCAACATGGCCTGCCGTTCCTCCCGGTCCGAAGCCCCTGCAAATCCCTCGTGAATGCGAACCAGCGCTTCATCCTTCCAGTCCGCTTCCCCTCCCTCATACACGCGTGCAATCGCCTCTCCCAATCGCCGCGACGGACCTATAGCCGTCTGTTCGCGTTCCAGACAAAACAGCGCACGTTCGCGTTCCAACTGCCACCTGCTTTTTCCCAACCGAAGCCCAAACCCATAGTTTCGACACCAGCCCACATAATCCCGTAGTGAATCCATCCCCAACGCCTCCAGGTGGGCGTTCAACTCCCCTTCGGCCGCATCTGCAACACCATCCTGCCGCAACACCATCCTGCCTTGCCAATCCTCTTTTGAAACACCGCTCTCATAGGTAATATCCAGATCGGCAACGGTCTGCTGCGATAACATAACCTGGCTCACAATACGCCTCCAAAATCAAAAAATCCACGGCACCCTCGTGCCGTGGATTTAAATCTCATCCAAATAGAAATCGAACTCAAAATCCCGTGTTTGGACACAAAGAGGGCCTGATACAAATAACCACACGTTGTGTCATAACCAGCCCTCCAAAAATAAGTTCAATAAAAACAGATGAATATGCATATAGAAATCATTAAAAATATACGTTCTATGTACACACACCGGTGGATGCACTTTTGACGGGTGGTGAGATGGACTCCGTGAGTGTGAACAAATTTAAAAAATTTAAATTTTTACTATCTATCATTTATATTTACATATAGTTATAAAATATACTAAAATTCCATCCGCGGGGAATATACAAAGAAACAGGAAACCGAACCTCCTACGGCAAGCGCCTGCCCCGATAGGTCCGACGAACCCCCACCGCCTTCTCGGAAGCAGCAGGCGTTTCGGTTCTGCACCGATTGTACCCGGAGCACGAGGCTGAGGTTTGCCACAAGGCCAAGTTAGAAATTTTTTTGAACAGACCCATTCCTACCGTCATACACCACCAGCACCACTGCTTCCTAACTCAACCCCTCCTACTTTGCCCACATCTCCACGACCTTCTCCGACCCCTGCAAATACACCCGGTCGTTCTTGTCCAATTTCTGCCAGCGCGTTTCCCCTCGCAGATCTCCCATTGGATGTGCATTGAATTTGCCCCGATGTTGCCTGATTTCTTTTCGCTTGTTGTCCACTGAAATCGTCATCACCCGTTTGGGCGGTTGATGGCCGATTTGGAGTTGCAACGACCAGATCGACGTGTGGCCCTGGCTCAATCGCTTGGCATACGACATCACACAATGCCGCATCTCTCGAGCTTCGGTCGCCAGATCCTTTTTGCCATCGAAGAGACCAACGACATCTCTAAAGCAATCCCCACAACTGTTTTCGATCCGCCGTCCACCCTTCCCACCGTTCTCCAAACACATATTTCAAGGCTTCCACATCTCGCGTCCTCCCTCCCGGCGGATAATAATTCCACGCCATCGCTCGCCGGGGTCCCGCTCCCGTCTTTACCCCCGTCGCATGCCAGCAACTCGGCGTCCACACCAGCGTCCACCGGGGATCCAGCACCACTTCCATCTCGTGTGGATGCTGTGCAAACAGGTGGTCCGGCATCGTGTCATGCCGCCCGGTCGCCAACTCCACCTGCCGCAATTCCTCCATCACCTCGTCCCGTTCTCGCACATGGCTGCCCGGCAACACCCGCAACGGCGCATTCGTCGGGTCGTGCCGGTCCAGCGCCGTGCGAAACGACACCTGTTGGACCTCCGGCCCTCCGTCCGCATGCCAGTGCACCTGCTGCTGAAGTCGCCCGTCTGCCGACACAATCTTCGACGCATCCCCCAGTCCACACGCCCCCACATGCACCTCTTCCACCCCCAGAATCCGCTTCGCCAGGGCCACCCCC
>JAPUJS010000263.1 GCA_027296045.1 bacterium
TTTCGAACCCGTGCTGTTGAAGAATGGTTTCGATGGCCAGCGAGTCGGTCCGGGTGAGTTGGGGCGGATCCTGGGCGAATACAGGTGTGGCGACCAGGAAGAAGAGGAGGGGGTATCGCAGGCGCGTGTACATGGCTCAGGCCCTCCCCAGGAGTCGTTTCCACCAGGGCCTCTGGAGGCCTTCATCTAGGTCCAGATAGGGTGTCAGGTGGGCGGGCAAGGCGATGATTTCGGGGACATCGTAGCTGTGCAGTACGACGACTTTGTCGATGATTTCGGGAACGTGTATGAGCTTGGTTTTGAAAATTGCAAGGGTTTCCGGCTCGTCTTCAACTTTGTCCTGCCAGCGATAGATGGACCGGATGCGGGGGATGATTTTGGCCGATTGAACCAGGTTTTCGTTCATCAGCTCTCGGGTGATTTTCTCTGCTTCTTCTTCTGTGGGGGTGGTAACGAACGCACAGATGATGGAAGAGACATCTTGGGCGGCAACCTCCCGTCCAATGGTACCGATGATGGCGCGAAGGACCAGGAGGGCAATGACGATGGCCAGCCCTTTTGCGACGATGAGGATGATGGTTTTGATGCGCTGGGACCGTTCCTTTTCTTGTTTCAGGGCTTCATCTTCAACGGTTCGAGTAGCCAGGTATTCTTCGACCAGCTTTTTTAGCTGTGTGTCTCGATCTTCCGTTGTCTGGGCGTGGATCTGGGTGGGCGACAGAACCGAAAGCATGACCGATCGATTTTGAGCGATGGGTGCGGCCAGGAAGAGGGCCAGCAAAACGAGTTTTAAGGTCATAGCGTTGTGTCTCCTTTCACTACGCGGGCTTTGATGCGGTCCAGGCATTCGTCCATTCGGTCGACGTGGGTGCCCCGCCAGAAGATCTGGTTGTCAGTGGGGCATTTGAAGAACCGTTTCTGGGTTTGAAACACGTAGGTCGGTACCTGGTCTCTGGCCTCCTGGCGTGTAATTTCGACCAGCGGGGTGTTGCAGATGAGGCACCGGGTGAAGGGTTCGCGGTCCAGGGTCAGGCCCAGGGTCTGGACCAGTTGGGCCATCTGGTCTTCGAGGGCGTTGTGATCGATGTGGATACAACAGTCCTGGGGGGCTCGTTCAAAGAGGGGGCCGTCTCGAGTGAGGAGGATGCGGTTTTCGGATCGGGCTTGTTCGAGCAGGTGATCGTCTTCGGCAAAGGTCTGGTAGGCGGTGTCGTAGCCCAAAATGCGCAGCCACCGCGCGAGTTTGCCCAGCATGCAGTCGGCGATAAATTTCATGATGCAAATATATTGGGTGAATCGACAGGGGTCAAGATAAAGTCAGTTGCGGGGAGGACGGACGGGTTGTAACTTATGGAATGAATCTGGCCCTGTAGGAAGCTTTTTTTGCGCGGTTGGCTATGCTGTGGTGTCACATATTACCAGAATCGGTTTTTTCGGGCAGAAGCGAGTCAGGGATGGTTATGGGCGTGTTGGATTCGGCAGAACGATTGGGATTTGATCCCGACCGGTTGGCAATCGCCGAGGATGTATTGACCACGCACGTACAGGATGGTACGATGCCGGGTGCGGTAGGATTGGTGCTCCGACGGGACGGAACCGTTGCTCAGTGGGCAGCAGGTTGTCATACCTATGCGATGGGAGCACCTGCTGTGCGTGCAGATCATCTATTTGACCTGGCGTCGGTGACCAAGGTGGTGGCGACGGTCACTTTGTGCATGGTTTTTGAGGCAGCAGGTCGGCTGGATCTGGAAGCGCCGGTGGTGGAGCACGTGCCTGCGTTTGTGGGCCCGGGGAAGGCGGGGGTGACGGCCCAGCACCTGCTGGCGCACTGCAGCGGGCTTCCCGCCCATGTCCATTTATATAAGGAATATGGGTCGCGAGAGGCGATTTTGGAGGCTGTGTGTCGGCTGGATCTGGAGTCTGAGCCCGGCACCCATACAGTCTATAGCGATATGGGATTTCTGGTGCTGGGGATGCTCCTGGAATCTGTGGGTGGGGATCGGCTGGATCGCCTGGCAGGACATTGGGTGCTGGACCGCCTGGGGATGGCGAATACGATGTTTTGTCCGGGAGCATCGTTGAAAGACCGTATTGTGCCTACGGAGCACGATCATGTGTGGCGAGGAAGGCTTGTACACGGGGAGGTGCACGACGAAAATGCTGCTTGTATGGGTGGTGTGGCCTCCCATGCGGGATTGTTTGCGCCTGCGGCGGATTTGGGGCGGTTTTTGCAGGTCTGGCTGGGGGAGGGCACCCTGGATGGGCATCCGATATTTCCGGCAAAAAGCGTTCGCAAGTTTATCGAGCGAGTGCCCCTGGTGCCTGGAAGCACGTGGGCACTGGGGTGGGATACGGTATTATCCGGTGGGAGCACGACGGGGCGGTATTTTTCGGAGCGATCTTTCGGGAGTCTGGGATTTACAGGAACGTCGGTCTGGGCAGATCCGGAGCGGGATCTGGGGGTGGTGCTGTTGACCAATCGGGTACATCCAACCCGGGACAACTGGGGAATTCGGAAGTTAAGGCCGGCGTTTCACGATGCAATTTCGGAGGCTTTGGGGGAATGAATCGGGAAATGGAGGCCCGAGGAGGGATTGTCGGGGTCGATATTGGCGGTACGTTTACCGATTTGGTGCTGCTGGATCCATCCTCGGGGTCACTACACATCGAGAAGATTGCTTCCACTCCTTCCGATCCTTCGAGGGGTCTGATTGCAGGGCTGGATGCGCTGGGGGTGTCGTACGGGGCGCTGGAATTGGTGATTCACGGAACGACCGTGGCGACCAATGCCATTTTGGAACGGAAGGGTGGGGTTTGCGGCCTGATTGCGACCCGAGGATTTCGGGATGTGCTGGAGTTGCGGCGGCGGGACAGGCCCCATCTGTATGGGTTGACCGGGACGTATGAACCTCTGATTCCGAGGGACCGTCGGCTGGAAGTGTCGGAGCGAATCTCGGCAGAAGGTGAGGTGCTTTGTTCTTTGAACGAAGAGGAGGTGGTGGCTGCCGGATAGGAGCTTGTGGGCATGGGGGTGGTAGCGTTTGTGGTTGCTTTTATGAACGCCTTTGCCAACGGGGACCATGAGCTTGCAGCCCGAGAGATTTTGAAACAACACTGGCCCGAGG
>JAPUJS010000264.1 GCA_027296045.1 bacterium
TATTCAGGACAGGAAATTTCACGATAGAATTACAGCCTTTGGGAGAAAATATAGTCGATTTGCAGATGCATGGCAAAGGCGGACACACCGGTTCGGTTTGAAATAGACCTGTGGCATACCAGCAACGAGTTTCAACCCGGACACCGCATTGCACTGGCCATCATCAGCAGCAACTTCCCACGCCTCAGCCGAAATCTGAACACCGAGTTTGAATTTCTGGATGAAGATGACGGTCGCCCCTTTATGGCGATGATTTCTTACGGGCCGCCACATCCGCCTCTTGTGATGCCCGAACATTATAAAACGATGTATGGAGAGGACGAAGTGCCGGTGCGGGAGAATTCTCCGGATGAAGGGGAAAGTCGGGTGTTTCTGGCCAAGTATTACGGGTTTGTGACGGCGGTTGACGATGTGGTTGGCCGGGTGATGGATTATCTGGATGAGAAGGGGTTGAGCGACAATACGATTGTGTATTTTGTGAGTGACCATGGCGAGATGGCCGGTGAACATGGCCTGGGTGGGAAACGGGTGATTTTTGAAGCGTCGATGCGCGTGCCACTGATTGTGCGTTGGCCAGATCGCGTGGCCGGAGGCCGTGTGGTGGACGCGTTGGTGGATCCTTCGGTGGATACGATGCCGACGCTGTTGGATTTGTGCGGGATTGCGATTCCGGGTTCGGTGCAGGGGACGAGTTTTGTGTCGCTTTTGAATGGCGAGGCCGAGGTGAGTGGTAATGAATCCCAAAGAAGCTCTCAGGGAGCAGTTGAAGGTGCACGAACAACGGTATTTGGAGCTTACCAGGCGGAAGATGGCAGGGGATGATTCTGTCCAGAGGGAGCTGGATGAGTTGGACCAGGCGATTGACGTCAAATGGGCTATTTTGATGTCTGTGTTGAAGGAGGATTCTGAGGATGAGGGTCAGGAATCATGACAAGGAGAGTAAGATGTTTCAACACAGTGAGGTCGATCTGAATGGCATTCGGTTGTATTATGTGGCCGAGAGTGAAGGCGATCTGATTTTGTTTTTGCACGGCTTTCCGCAGTTCTGGTATCAGTGATAAGGATCAATTGGAGGTGTTTGGATATGCATCATTGGTTAAAAACAAAAAAAAGGAAAGCCCAAATGCTCTATCTTCTTGGGGGTACTGCTCGCTCAGGAAAGTCCACCATAACGAGACAGTTCCTCACTGAAACTGGAATTCCGTACTGGCTTTTTTTATTGGTTTTACCTGATACAATCGTAAAATCGACCGATATATAAAATAACCTCCCCGGTCGATCTTCTCTTAAACCCGTCCCCAGGATACGTCATCTTATGCTGTCTTTCCGCTTATTCCGACTGGTATTCCTCGTTTCATGCCTCGCCTTTACGCTGCCCCTGGGCGGTCAATCCGCCTCCCTCAATCCCGACTTTGACGCCGACGGAACCGTCGGATTTGGCGATTTTATCCTCTTCGCCCAACATTTTGGCACACGCCAGGGAGATGCCAACTACAACGCGAGATTCGACCTGGACGGCAGTGGGGACGTCGGCTTTTCCGACTTTCTCTCCTTCACACAGGCATTCGGTCAAGAAGTAGAAAATACTCCTCCAACCCGCACAGAAGCCACTCTCGATGCCGCATCTGGAGGCACTGTCTCCCTGTCTGAAGGCCCCGAAATCCAGATCCCCACAGGATCGCTCTCGGGCAATGTCACGGTTCGAATCGAACGCATCGGATCGATCCCTATCGAACGCAAACCCCCGGATGCCCTCACCATTGGCGACCTCTTCGACATCCAAGTCGAGGGCGGCACCATTATTGGCCCCATCGGGCTTGCCATTCCTTACGATCCAACAAAACTCCCTTCGGGCGCCGACCTATCCAGTGTCTTCGCGGCCTTTTGGGACGGACAAAACTGGCACCGGGTTCCCGACATCGTAGATCCGGAAACCCAGCAAATCTGGATCGAGACCAATCACCTGTCCGAATGGACCGGCCTTTTCGGAAAAACACTCCAAATCAAACGCTTTTCGGCCCTGCCCGAGAAACTGGTTACACCACCTACCCAGGTACAAATCATCGACTTTGCCCTCACAGCCGACACCCGGCGCCTGGCGGCCGAAGCACTGGACGTGACGCTCTCCTTCGAAACCCAGGTCAACAACATATTTACACCAAGCGGTCAACTCACCCTGCAAGACGACGGCAACCCCCAGGGCGGTCCCTCCGAATTGGAGATCATAGCCCCGGATAACAATCCCCTCTTCAATTTTTTCGTTCATTCTACTGACCCCACAGCTTCGGGAGACGGAGTCTATGGTGCCCAGCTTTCTTTGCTTGCCGATCCCCTCCTCGAACACGTTCAAGCCATCCGGGCAACCGTCACGATCAAAAAACGAACCGGATCGGGCACGACGCTCGACCAGAGAGAGATCCTGATCCCGATCGAGAAAACCCAGGAACGGCTGGCCATCCGCCTGGTTTCTCCCACCAGTGGGGAAACCGTTGATCCCAACCCGATTTTCACCTGGGAAGCCAATTTTTTCCAGACCGACGGCGGCGGGACACCTGCCGATCGCGTCACCGTCTTTATCGACGACGACCCCAATCTCTATAGCGAGTTTTTCAACCCCTCAGGATTCCAGCGAAGAGTCATTACCATAACTGGAAACAACTGGCTTCAGATTCGGGAAGCTTTGCCCCGGGGCGACTACTACTGGGGTATCGAAGCCTTTCACAATGCCACCCGGCAATCGCAACGCACGCAAACCCCCACTCCGTTCAAAGTATCCGGCGTCGAATTTTATACCGATAACCTGCCGGAAGTCGATCCCCGGGATCATCTGCCAAAAATCACCATCGACCCCCTGGAAGGCGCACAAACCGGCAACATCACATGGACCTACACCCTGGAAGATGAGGACCAAAACGCCAATAACCTCGTCTTCACCTTCACCTCCAGCCTGCAAAACGGAAGCGCCCACCTGGTTAGCACGACAAACGGCACCGTTGTCGATCCGGGACGGGGTCGCTACGTCATCCAGGCCGTGCTTCCCGGCACCCACAGCGTGGTCTGGAATTCTCGAAATGGTCTGGACGAAAAACTTGTTCGTGACGTCCGCATCCATGTAAGCCCGGGCGACGATCTGGACCGGGGCCCTCGGCTGGCCAGCAGCAGCGCCTTTGTCGTGGACAATACCC
>JAPUJS010000265.1 GCA_027296045.1 bacterium
GGTCCCAATGGAGCGGGCAAATCCACCACCGTCAAAGTCCTCTCCGGCATCCTGGTTCCCGATTCCGGTCGGTGTGAAGTCCTGGGCCGGATTCCCTGGCGCGAACGGATCGAGCATGTCGCCCAAATCGGGGTGGTTTTCGGTCAGCGCACCCAGCTCTGGTGGGACCTTCCCGTGATCGAGTCCTTCGATCTGCTCCACGACATCTACCGGATTCCCGCCGAGTCATACCAGAATACCCTGGATGAATTGATTCAAGTGCTGGATCTGTCCCCCCTTCTCGACACACCCGTGCGCCAGCTCTCTCTGGGCCAGCGAATGCGCTGTGACCTGGCCGCTTCCCTGCTCCATCGGCCCTCCCTTCTTTTCCTGGACGAACCCACCATCGGCCTGGATGCCGTTGCCAAACTCGCCGTGAGAGACTTTATCAAACGCCTGAACCGGGAACAAAATACCACCGTAATCCTCACCACCCACGACATGGACGATATCGAAGCCCTCTGTACGCGCATTATGGTCATCGGACAAGGCCAGATCCTGACCGACGGTACTTTGCAGGACCTCCGATCCCGCGTCAGTAGGGAACGCCGCCTCATTGTGGACCTCGAAGCCGAGGGCGAGACTATTTCCGACACCCAGGCTCGGGTGGTCTCCCAGGAAGGTCATCGCGTCCATCTGACCTTCAATCCCGAACAGGTCTCGACGGCAACCCTGATTGGTCGCATCACCGCCAACCACACCGTCCGCGATCTGTTCGTAGAAAATCCGCCCATTGAAGAAATCATCAAAAAACTCTACGAAGACGAAATTCTGGGAGAAGACTAACGCATGCGCAATGCGCTTTATCTCTACATGGGAGCGTCCCCTCCATGATCTTGACCCTTAAAGCCTACGGATCGGTCTTCGGTGCCCGCTTCCGCACCCTTCTTCAATACCGTGCGGCAGCCATAGCGGGCTTTGGCACCCAGTTGTTCTGGGGCTTCATCCGAATCATGATCTTTGACGCATTTTACCGGTCCTCCACCGCTGTCCAGCCAATGACCTTCGAACAAATCGTGACCTACATCTGGCTGGGTCAAGCCCTCCTGATGCTGCTGCCCTTCAATGCAGACGGCGATGTCGCCGGCATGGTCCGGTCTGGGAACGTCGTCTATGAACTGGTCCGCCCGCTAAACCTCTATTTTTTCTGGTATAGCCGTGCGGTTGCCCAGCGCACCGCTCCCGGTTTGCTGCGAGCCCTCCCGATGTTCATCGTGGCAGGCCTTTTCTTCGGTCTCCAGGCCCCACCCAATCTCGCCTCCACCTGTGCCTGGATGCTGGCAACCCTGGGCGCAATCCTCCTATCTTCGGCGATCACCAATTTAATGACCATTTCTCTGCTCTGGACCATCTCCGGACAGGGCGTTGGCATTATCCTGAATTCTGCAACCTGGCTTCTCTCAGGACAGTACGTCCCACTGCCCTTCTTCCCCGACTGGTGCCAACCCATCTTAAACGTATTGCCGTTTCGCAACGTCATCGATGTGCCCTTCCGTTTTTACATGGGTCACATTCCCCCCGAAGAAATTTTCATCTTCTTTCCCATCCAGATCGCCTGGACGGTCGCCTTGATCCTGCTCGGGCAATTCGTGCTATCCCACGGTGTCAAACGGCTGGTCGTACAGGGAGGCTGATTCTTGAGAAACGCGTTCCGTCTCTACCTGCGATACCTCGGCATTTCCTTCCGCAGCCAGATGCAATACCGGGCTTCGTTTGTCATGCTTTCCGTAGGTCAGTTCTTCATTTCCGGGATCGACTTCCTGGCCATCCTGATCCTGTTCGATCGCTTTGACCACCTCCAGGGCTGGTCCCTGTCTGAAGTCGCATTCTTCTATGGCCTCGTGAGCGTTTCCTTCGCCATCAGCGATGCCTTTGCCCGGGGCTTCGACAGCTTTCACCTGACCATCAAATCCGGTGAATTTGACCGGGTACTCCTGCGTCCTCGAAGCCCGGTCATCCAGATTGCAGGCCAGGAACTCACCCTTCGCAGAATCGGACGATTCCTTCAGGGCCTGATCGTGCTGCTCTGGGCAACCCATACCCTCCAGGTCTCCTGGTCTGTATTCAAAATTCTTTTTTTACTCACAACCATTCTCGGTGGTGCCGCATTTTTTGTAGGCCTCTTTATCCTGCAAGCCACCTTCGCATTCTGGACAACCGAATCCCTTGAAATCATGAACACCCTCACCTACGGCGGGCGGGAAACCGCCTCCTATCCCCTTCCGATCTACCGCAGCTGGTTCCGAAAATTTTTCACCTATGTAGTCCCCCTGGCCTGCGTCAATTATTTTCCCGCCCTGGCCCTGCTCGAACGCTCCGACCCGCTCGGATTCCCCCCAATCCTTCCCTGGATCGCGCCTTGGATCTGCCTCCTATTCCTGTTGCTCTCCCTCAAAATCTGGCAATTCGGCATTCGCCATTATCGATCCACCGGGAGCTAAAACACCTTACGAGAGAGGTAAGCACAAAAAAAGCGGCCTATTGACCGCTTTTCGAAATCCAGATTTCAAAAACCGAACACCTCAATCGAACAAATCGTCTACCGCCATCCGCCAGCCCGGTACAGCAGGTTCTGCATTGGCAACCGATCCACGCCGAAATACCGTCGGATTCTCCGGATCTTCTGCACAGTAAACCCGAACCACATCTTCGCCCAGCAAGTCCACATCCCATACAACCAGCGTCCCTGCTGCGAAATAATCCCGTCGTTTTTCTGCCATCCGCCGCTCGGCCCTCGGCCCATAATCGCCTTCACTGCGAACCTCCACTGCAAAAACAGGGGCCCCCTCAAAGAACCGCATTCCCGGGGGGGTTCCTGTATAAAATGCAGCATCCGGACTAAAAGATTGCCGGTTGGGTAAATCCACAAGAAAACCAGCATTATCTGTAACCGCAATCCCGAGCTGTGTTTGTTTTTCATACCCACGCAGACTGATGGCGATTTCCAGGCTGGCACGACTGGGCGCCCCTCCGGTTGGTGGCTCGTGAACGATCTCACCATTGAAGATTTCAGCCTTGCCATCGACTTTATACAGATCTTCAATAAGCGTTTTTCTTTGCTGTAACATATCAAACCCTTCTATCAAATATGTCCGCCTCTTTCGGTTCTTTGATGAGTATACTCAGGGCTGTATGTGCTGTCAACCCCCGAAACAGAAAACAGAAACCTTTCAGGTGTGTTGACAGCAACCTGAATTTTCCTTAAAATAAGGGTTCAAAATGGGTTACCATTCTTTTTTTAGGAGTACAGCATGTCAGATCCAGCTCGAATACTGCTCATCGGCGGCAGCGGATTCTTAAGCGGCACCCTGGCCCAACAGGCCGTCTCCCAGGGCCATCAGGTATGGGCAGTCACAAGAGGGCAGCGGCCGCTTCCCGAAGGTGTAACGCCCATTGTGGCGGATCGAAGAAATCCGGAATCCCTTCAAAACGCCATCCAGGACACCGGATTGGAATGGGACTTTGCGGTAGATTGCATTTGCTATGACCCCGAAGATGCGGCTCCCGCAATTGCCGTCCTCAAAAATCGCACGCCCCACCTGGTCTTTGTCTCCACGGACTTCGTCTTCGACCCCTATCACAGAGTGTTCCCCCAGCCAGAAGAAACCGAGCATTATCTTGCCGACGGGTATGGAGGCAAAAAAAGGCTCTGCGAATTGGAATACCTGAATGGAGACACCGGTGACATGGCCTGGACCGTTGCCCGCCCCTGTCACATCTATGGACCCGGTTCAAAACTCGGCTGTCTGCCCCTCCACGGTCGAGACGATGATTTGATCGCGAAGATCCAAGCCGGTAAATCCCTGCAGCTTGTTGGAGGCGGTCATTTCCTACAACAGCCAATCCTTGCCAGGGATCTGTCTGACTTGATCCTCAGCTTCAGAAACAATACCCAGACGTACAATGAAATCTTCTGCACCCCCGGAGCAGAAACCATAGAATCCAGGGAGTTTTACGGCATCATTGCCGATGTGCTGGGCGTTGCCCGCCCCCCAATCGAAGAAATCTCCGTCCATCAGTTTCTGGAAGAAAATCCTGGTCAGGCCACCTTCTGCTGCCACAGGATCTATAGCCAGGACAAACTGAAAGCCTCCGGAGCCAAGGTGCCTGCTACTCCTGTTGCACAGGGTCTCCAAGAGCATGTGGAAAGCTTGCTGTCTTAGCCTTCTCAAAAACCAGAACGCCTTCCCCAGCGATGTTGGATACATTTCTCCAGCGGTTGACAAAACACCTGAGCCCAGAATCCTGGCTCGCCTTCCTTACCTTTGGCATCCCATTTGTTGTATACACATACACGATGTCCAGCACCTGGGCTCTGGACACCATATACGCGATCGATAGCGCCGAAATGGTCATCGCCGCGCACACCCTGGGCATCGATCACCCGCCCGGTCACCCACTCTACCTCCTCTTCGCCCATCTTTTTTCCAGGTTGCCTTTTGCCCGAATGGACCAGGCCGTGATTTTCACCTCGGTCTTTTTCGGTGCCCTGGCCTCCTACCTGCTTGCACGGTGCCTTTACGAATACACCCGCCACTTCTTTGCCGCCCTTGTCACCGGATGGCTATTTGCATTCTGCCGGATTTTCTGGATCCATGCCACCCTGGCCGAAGTATATACCATTCAGCTCACCTTCCTGGGACTTTTTCTCACACTCACCGCTCGCTGGCTGAGAGAAAGCAATCTACCTTCCTTTTTTCTCCTGGTCTTTTCTCTGGGATTGGCGGCAACCACAAATATTCTACTGGTTGTGCTGCTCATCCCCGCCTTTGTGTATGTGACCATTCGAAGTGGGATCTTCCTTACCCAGGGTCACTGGCAGGGCAAAACCTGCCTCAAATCACTCTTCTATGGCCTTCTGGGTCTGTCCCCCTTTCTCTACATCCCACTTCGCCTGAACCAGGAAAGCAGCTTCATCAGCGATTTTGTCTACCTCAACGGCTATGAAGTCCAATCCTTTCGGTGGTACTGGTGGTATCTTTCCGCCGAAGAATTCACGACCACCAAAATCCTGGATACCCCATTTACACGCTATCCCGCACTGCTGATAAGTTACCTGGAGTCATTTGTGCAAAACGCCGGTGCCCCAACAGTCGCCCTGACGTTGGCAGGAGTGCTCGCCATCCCTATCACCCGTTTGCGGTCTGCTGCCCAACCAGCAAATCCAACGCGCAAAGAACGGCGTCAACAGGCCACAAGGCAGCGGCGCAATGCGCAAATTCCTGAGACAATTTGGAACCGACTGGTTTTGCCCAAAGACAAACGACACGTTCTGTTCGAGACAACCGTTCTCCTCTCCTTTTTCTGCACGTTGTTCCCTGTCATCTCCTACCAGGTTCCTGATAAAGATGTTTTTTTTATGCCATCCTTTTTTTTCTTGATGGCCCTATCCGGTTTAGGGGTCCACCGGCTCCTGCGAATGCTTTCCCAATGGAAACAGAAATGGAGCAAGTTTCTGTCACCGCTTGCACTTGCCTTTCCTCTGTATCTACTGTTTACCCACTACCCCGAAATTGTAAAAATAAATGCAGATACATCGGTGTACGAAAACCGACTGAAACGCTTTCAAGCCTTACCCCCCAATGCGTTGATCATTGGCGAAGACGACGGCCATGCCACCCGTTATAAATACTTCTCGATGGTCCTGGGCTTGCGACCGGATGTAACCGTGCACACCCTGGGCCGACTCGCGCCTCGATTTGTGAATGAACAGTCGATCGTATTAGGGCAAAACATCACGCTGAGTTTAAACGTAGCCGACCGACTCCGCATCCTGCAATCTTTGCTATCCGAAAACCCCGACCGCCCCCTGTTTGCCATCCTGGATGACCGAATGCCACCCGAATTTGACCATTTCAGAACCCGGCGCTCCAGTTTCGACCCCTATCTGCTCCGCGTAGAACCCAAACCCCCTTCCGAGACATCTTCGGAAGCCCTGCCGGTTGTTGTTGCGGTCAAAAATGTGTATTATAACACATTCAGGTTCACAGGATTCCAGATTGAAGGCCTCGACGGAAATGCCTCCCGCACGTTCCCAACCCCCATCCCCTTTTCAGGCCGCACCATCGATGGGATCGTTCAACGCAGCGAACTTTTTGAACTGGCATTTGTCGTGCACAAGACAGCGCCCAATACAGCCAAAATATTCGCTGAATTCGCTTTTATAAATGACCGGATGGAAATTCCCACGGCCCATGGATTTACAGCGGCCAAACAGGTGGAGATTCTTCCCGAGACACTGCCGGAACAAACCTTTCTAAAAGACCAATTCACCTTTAAGATTCCCCAATTTATCCCGCAGGGATTTTACACCCTGGCAGTTCGTGCCAGTCAGACCACAGAACAGATCCAGGGAACCTATCAGGGCAAACCCATCCGTTCTCTGGTCCCCCTCAAAGCCAGAGACTCCTGGCAAGGCCAGAGAGAATATCAGCCCCTGGGCTTACTCTGGGTACAGTAATATTAAGGAGATTCTCCCCTCATGAGCACGACCCTATTCGACGAATATTATGAAAAGCACAAACGCCCGCTCCTCAACCAGGTTCTGGAACACCTGCGCCCCATCTACACCCCGGAAGAACTGTCCGCCCTTCGCATCGACCCCATCCGGCGGACCCTGCTTTCCGAGCGCTCCGGTCGAGGGTTTGTAAACCGCGACCTCCTCGAAACCGTTCTCGGCAATCTGCTTGAATGCGTGGCGCCAGGCTCCCACAATGTCACCGACGCCTCCGGATCTGCGGATTTGTCAAACAGCATTGAAGAAATCATCGACCAGCTCTATGCGATGATCCTGCAATCCCTCCTTGCTGCTCAAAGTGATGACAACAACATCGAAGCCCTTGCTCTCGACACCACCTTCTCTTTACTCTATGAACTCCCCAAACTCAAAGAACGCGCCCTCTGGAATCGATTCGCCTCGCTCAAAGATCCCGCTGTTTGGGACGCCTACATCCTGCACCGTGGCAATCTGGATCACGATCACCTGGCCGAACACAACTTTTTTGCGCAAATCGAAGAGGCCATTTCCAAAAGGGACTTTGACCACTACCGGAGCTATCTCAAAACCCACAATCTCGACTTTGCCTTCGACTACCAGCTACAGTTGGTCGTCAGCACATACCCCGGCTGGCGGGTTCTTTTTTACCACGACATCGCCCACGCCCTGACCCAATCCGGGTCCAGCGAAAACGGGTCTGAAATATCCAGAACGCCGGTTCCGCTTCTGCCCCGCGCCATTTCAGAACTCGGGGGCCGCTACTATCAGGCCGACCTGCATCCCGAAACCCAAATTGGCGACGCCAACTTTCTGGAACACACCCATCGGGGTCTCACCACCGGACAGACCGGTGTGGTGGGCTTCGGCTGCGTCATCTACCCCTGCACCCTTGGGGGGCTGAGTGACAAAGTCCGACAGCGTCATCCCAGGATTGGCAATTTTGTCAAGATCGGAACCGACGCCACCCTCCTGGGTCCGGTCACGATCGGCGACCATTCTACAATCGGCAGCGGTTCGGATATTTACGGCTTTGTCGAGATGGGCCAAAACTGCCAGATCGCCTCCTCCGTTGTGATCGGAACGGTCCGTCTGGGATCCCGCATACCAGGAAAAATCCGGTTGGGCAATGGCGTTCGGGTTGGCGATGGCACCATTATTGAAAACAGCACCGACCTGGACCTCTTCATCCCCGACAAATCGGAGATTCCCGCTCGAAGCCACGTCGTCAACGACGGGTTCGGAAATCCCCGATACGTTCGCTAATAAAAAATCGGGGCGGTTATTCAGCGAACCGCCCCCCATTCGTTTTGGTGTTTCGTAAACGACTCCCCCACAGTGTGTGACGGACCTACTATTTTGCCCTGCTGGTCGCCGGTGTCCAAATATTGCCCACCTGGATGCAGCTTTGACCATTTTGCCTTCCTATTTCAACCCGCCAATCACAGACCCTCTCCTATCGTCTCACCAGTGGCCTCTCGCCTTGCATTTCCCTCCTACACACATTATCTTGCTCCCAAAGCATAAAATCGAAGGTCCGAAAGAGTGACGTGACGTTATTGCGGGACCGTGTTTGTGGGGCGTGCTTCGGACCGGTGAGGTGTGCCCCGTTTGTGTTGGAGACTGGC
>JAPUJS010000266.1 GCA_027296045.1 bacterium
ATCCCTCCCCCTCCTTCAAGAAGCGGTCGGATCTCTGAACCACACCTGGAACGGCACCCTCGATCAAATGCGCCAGGAAATCACCGCCAATCGTATGCCCATCCCGCTCACCACCTCCACCCGGGAACACCTCGACAGAGACGCCATCATTGTTGTCGACGTCACCTCCATCGGTTATCGCACCTTCGACGAATATCCGATCTACCACCCCCGCACATTCCTCTACCCCTGTCATTCGGTCACCTTAGGCTTTGCCGTCCCTGCCGCCATTGGCGCAAAAATAGCCTGTCCGGATCAACAGGTCGTTGCCTTCTGTGGGGACGGAGGCTTTCAGATGACAGCCTATGAGCTGGCCACGGCCGCCGAATACGGCATCGCTATCATCTCCGTTGTCTCCAACGACGGCAGCCTTTCTGCCATTCGGGGTTCCCAGGAAAAAGCCTTCGACGGACGCATCATCGACACCGACATGCAAACCCCCCGCCTGGCCGACATGGCCCGTTCGCTTGGCGCTCGGGGCATTCGGGTGGAGGATCCCGACCGGTTTGAAAGCATCTTTGCCGATACCGTCGGCCTCGAAGGACCCACCGTAATCGAAGTCATGCTAAGCCAGCAAAGGGATGAGATCATTCGCAAAGTGCCCTGGCTCTTTCCCGACTGATCTCTGCTGGATCGCAGAGGGCTGCTGAACCACCTCACCCAAACCACTCCCAGCGCAGAGGGCCGCAGAGCCCGTCCCTGCCAGACCACCGTTTCTTACCTGGACCATTATTCTCAGGAGCAAATTTGCTATGGATCTCAAACTCAAAGACAAAATCGCCCTCATCACCGGGGGAAGTCGCGGCATTGGACGGGCAACCGCGCTGCGATTTGCCGAAGAAGGTTGCAAGGTCGCCATTTGCGCCCGGGGCCAGGAAGGTCTGGACAAAACGCTTGCAGAACTCCAGGACCTCGGCGTGGAAACTTTCGGGACCACAGCCGATGTTGCGCAAAAGGGCGATACCGAACGCTTTATCAACAGTGCTGCCGAAGCATTGGGAGGTGTTGATATTCTGATCAACAATGTTGGAGGCACCGCCGGTTCCCGAGACCTGATTACATCCACCGACGAAGACTGGCAACAGACCTTCGACCTCAACCTCTTCCACGCCGTCCGTGCGATCCGTGCCGCCTTGCCCCACATGCAAAAACAAAATGGCGGCAGTGTGGTCACCATCGCTTCCATTTCAGGATGGAAACCATCCAATCGAGGTGCCCAATACGGCAGCACCAAAGCCGCAGAAATCTTCCTGTCTGGTGCCCTGGCCTGGGAACTGGCGCCACACAACATTCGTGTCAACACCGTATCTCCCGGCTCTCTCTACTTCCCCGGCGGCGGTTGGGAACGATTCAAAAAGGAAACCCCTGAAGATTTCGCCCGCTTTGAAAGCCGCGAACTCCCGGCCGGACGTCTGGGCACAGACTTCGAAGTCGCCGATGTGGTCGTCTTCCTTGCCTCCGAACGGGCCAACTGGATCAACGGCGCGGCAATCCCCGTGGACGGTGCACAAGGCCGTCCCAACGCCTTCTAATCCAGAATCGCTGTTTTTGTAGTGCATCCACCTCAAAAAAGCGTATCATGGATATCGACATCCTGGATACGCTTTACCTTTTCCAGAAGGAGCACCAGATGGCAGTCAAAACCCTCCTGATGATCGGCGGTTCGGGCATGGCCGGCGGCTGGATCAAACGCTGGACAGAAAGTTTTTCGGACCGTGTCCAAATCGTTGGTCTGTGCGACGTCCTGCCCGAAGTCCTCGAAAACCAGGGGCAAACGCTCGGATTAGGCCAGGACCAACTGTTCACCGATTTTCAGGAAGCCGTTGAAAAAATCCGGGCCGACTTCTGCGGCGTGGCCACACCCCCTCCCTTTCACAGTCCCGCCGTCATCGCCGCTCTGGAAGCCGGCATGCCGGTCATCTGTGAAAAACCCATCGGCGACACTCTGGAAGCCGCCAAAGCCATGGTCCAAGTATCCCAAAAAACCGGACTCCCCTGCACCATCATTCAAAACTATCGCTATGCCCGCAACAAGCAGGAAATCATCCGCATTCGAGACGAAGGTCGCCTGGGACGGCTCCAGCATATCATGGGTCGCTATGCCTGTGACTATCGCGAATACGGCGCTTGGGGCAAAAACTGGCGCCACGACATGGAATTTGGCCTCCTCTTCGAAGGCTCCGTCCACCACTTCGATATGCTGCGCTTTCTTTCTGGGGGCGATTGCGAAACGCTAACTGGATTCGGATGGAACCCCGAATGGTCCAGCTTTAAGCACCCCTCCAGCGGTCTGTATCTCATGCGGATGGACAACGGCGTCCACACCTGCTACGAAGGCAATTCTTCTGCCGCCGGCATCACCAACTGCTGGCACCGGGAACACTACCGTCTCGAATTTGAAGCAGGCTGTGTCGAAATTGCCGGTGGAAACACCGTCACCATCCACCGGATCGGCCAGGACCCCGAAGTCTACGAAGCCCCCGAAATCCCCTACGAAGGCCACGACCACCTCTTTGACGAATTCTTAAACTGGCTGGACGGCGGTGCGCCCTCCGACACACGCATTGAAGACAACATCAAAAGCTTTGCCCTTGTCATTGCGGCCATGGAAACCACCCTGGACGGACAGCCTAAACAGATTGCGGATTATTTATCGGACCTGGCCTGATGGATCTATCCCTCTTCTCGAGGCGGGAAGGGGGACAGGGGGATAGGTATGGAGATAAAAACAAGATCGGCACCCACGGACTTTCTTAAAGCCCCTAAAAACCTCTCAACCCAGACCTTCTCCAATTGTTATCTGAATAGCAACATGCGCCAAGGGTCTGCACCGTTTGTACCCGAAGCACTTCGTTCGGGCCGACTACAAGGCCAAATTCAAAATTTTTTTTGAAAGGGACGCCTTCCCATGAAAATCACCGAAGTCAAACCCATCCCCGTCTTCTACGGCTCCCGCAATTACCTCTTTGTCAAAGTCGAAACCGACGAAGGCATCTACGGCATTGGCGAGTTCGGCATCACCTGGAAAGAACAGGCCGGCATCGGCGCCATCCAGCACATGACCTCCGACCTCATCGGCCAGGACCCGATGAACACGGAACTGCTGTGGCAAACCCTCTTTCGAGGCGATTTCTTCCCTGGCGGTCGCATCAACATGGCCGCCCAGAGTGCCATCGACATCGCCCTCTGGGACATCAAAGGGAAGGCTCTGAACCTT
>JAPUJS010000267.1 GCA_027296045.1 bacterium
CGGCACCCTGTCGTCCAACATTCAGGAAGTAGGCAAAAACAAGCTGGTCTACTACAAAGCCACCTTCCAGCTCACCGACCTCGTCACCAGCGAAATCGTCTGGACCGACGAGAAAGAAATCCGCAAATCCTACAAAAAACGCAGCATCGGATTATAAGGAGATCCACCATGAAACACATCCTCTACGCACTCACAATCGCGCTCACAATCGGCGCGCTGGCCTTTCCCGCAGGGGCCGAAGAAACCGGGCGGACCGACGACACGGAAGAAAGCGAATTTGGCAAAGGCGGCTATCCCTACGGCGGCGCCCTCGGACGTCTTTATCTTATAACCGGATTCGGATCGGGCTTTTTCGATCAACAAAGCGGCAATGCCCAGACCGGGTTTCTCTACAGCCTGGACGTGGGCTACGAAATGGACCAGTGGATCGGCATCCAGGCCGGCTACACCTACCTGTCCGACCGCAAGTTATCCATCTTCAGCCTCGGTTCCCGATTTTCTTATACCTGGGAACCCTTTGTGTACCACATTTCCCTCACCTCGGGCATGTATGCCCCCGAGACCGGATCCAGCCACTTTGGCCTGGCCCCCGGTGCCGGGATCGACATCATTGTCCACGATCGGGTCCGACTGGGTCTGGACTACAAACACGACTTCATCTTCACCGATAACGAAACGACCGACATAGACAGAGTCAATGTCGGCCTGAAGTTCTTTTTCTAAGATTGCGCCCGATTCCGGGTAAACGCTTCCGACCAGAGTCTGGACAACCATACCCTCGCCGGTTTGATCAAGATCACGCTCTGGCCTGAAAACCCACACCCGGAATCGGGTGCCTCTATTCTGGCACCACCAACCGAATTGCCCCGGGCAACACCTCGACCTCCAGTACAGCCCCCCCCTCCTTCGCTTCTCCGTCCACTTGAAACCGTCCAGATGTCTCCCGCTCAATCCGCAGGCCCTGCGTCCGAAACAAACGCACTCCCGGCATCCGATCGATTGTTCCTGTAAACAAGCGCCAGCCATGGAAGACCAATCGACCGACTCCGGGCGAATCCATCACACACAAATCCAGCCGCCCGTCGTCGGGAACAGCACCTGGTGCAATGGTGGCCCCATTGCCGTATTGATCGGTATTTGCTACGGCCAGCAAAAGGGGGGAACACGAAAAGGAAGTGCCTTCTGCCAACACCACCCGGATAGGTTCAGGCCGATAGGTTTGCAGCGTGCTCAGGGTCAACACCACATAGGGCCACAAACCCCGTCGCCCGCCAGATCGATTGTTGTAGCGCCAAACCACCTCCGCATCCAGCCCCACACCGGCATTGGCAAGAAACACCGACTCTCCCATCCGTCCCGCATCAATCGTCTGCACCCTGGGGTGCAAAAAAACACGACAGGCAGCCTCCGGCCCCATCGGAATCCCCATCGCCCGGGCAAGCGCATTCCCCGAACCCAGAGGCACAACCCCCAAGGCGCATTCTGTGCCCAAAAGACCACGTCCCACCTCGTTCAACGTCCCGTCTCCGCCCACGGCCACGACCAGATCCACACCCGCCCTGGCGGCTTCCCGGGCCAGAGACTCGCCATGGCCGGCGGCTTCTGTCTCGCAGATATCAAAAGAAACCCCCGCCATCACCGACCGAATCATCGACTGGATGTCGCCCCGTCGAGTGCCGGCAATCGGGTTCACGATAAAACGGATGTGTGCAAATGTCGCCATCCGCCCTTTCCAGGATAAAAAACCCCGGAGTCTCGGTCTGCCTGTCCCCTCAGGAGGCACAACCAAAATTTCGGGCCTATCGGAATCGCTACTTACCCAGCCCTTCGACCAGCGCCTGACTGATGTCCAGCAAAATCTTCTGAGGAGATTGGGATACATCAATCATTCGAATCGAATGTTTGGGATAATGGGCCAGCGTATCTTGCACCCGCTGGTCATAGACCTCAAACCGGTGGCGAATAATCTCTTCGTTGGCATCATCGTGACGATGTTCGAGCAGCGCCCGCCCGTAAAGCCGCTTCACCAGGATGTCTCGGTCCTGGCAGTCCAAAAACAAAATCATCCGCACGTCCAGATCGTCCTCGGCCATCTCCGCCTGGTGTCGGGTCCGGGGCAAGCCATCGAGCACCAGATAATATTCGTCGATCTTAAAATCGCCGAACTCCACCAGTCGTTTCATCTGTTTCCGCCACAAGGCCATCGCCTGCTCATCCGGGACCAGTTCGCCCCGGCCGATACACTCAATCACCATTTTCCCCGAGTCACTGTTGGGGTCCAGCGCTCGAAACATATCGCCGCTTGCAAAGTGATACATCCCCGGAATCTGTGTCAAAATATTTCCCCAGGTCCCTTTCCCTGCCCCCGGCGGTCCAAAAAGTAAAATAGTTTGATACTTCATTCATTCTCCTGTCGCAACGACGTTCTCTCCGATCCATAAAATACGGCGGTTCACATTAAAAGATCCGTCCCCGAAAGTCAAGCACAAACCGCCCCATTTTGACATCGAGGTCCGAATTTCTTATTTTTGTATACAACGATGTCAATAAGGAGATCCGATGAACTTAAACCCCCAAACAATCACTTTTACCCGAAAAGACGACGCCCTGACCCTTGTCATCGACGGCAAAGACCACGCGGTTGATCGAGTCGCCCGGGCCTTCCCCAAAAGCGACCCCAACCGATTCATTGGCTTTCTGGATGCCGCAGGCCACGAAATCGGGATCGTGGAAAATCTGGAGGGAATGGATGAAACCTCCAAGGCCCTGCTACAGGAAGAACTGAAAATTCTCTACTTCGTCCCGACGGTCAAAAAAATCCAATCGGTCGAAGCAAAAGGCACCGGCAGTGTCTGGAACGTGCTTACCGACGACGGCCAATACACGTTCCGCATCCTGAGCCGGGACGCCCTCAATGGAAGCAAACCACCGGCGGTTGAAATCACCTCGGAAACCACCAAAAAATTCCGAATCGAAAACTACTGGGAACTGGATTCGGACAGTCAGGACGCGATGCGTAACTTCATTCCGGACCAGATCTTAAAAGCGCGGTACGCCAGAATATCCGGTCCCGGTTCCAACACCAGGCGCATGTGATAACCTGGAAACTCCAGCGGGCAATAAAAAAGGACATTGGTCAAAAACCAATGTCCTTTTTGCGTTCAAAAAAACCCAGACTACATCTGCTGGGTATCCGTCTTTTGAACCTCGGTCATAAAGTTCGACTCGTCGGCCTTCATAATCGGATCGGTCAGCTGAATGGCCCGGCGTTTGCCCATCA
>JAPUJS010000268.1 GCA_027296045.1 bacterium
GAAGGAGTTGGCCAAGCTGGAACGGATTGTGCACCGGCGGTGGTTTATGACCGGGGAGTCGGTGATCCAGGCCTGGAGTCCCCGGACGGGTTTGTTTGTTGTTATTACCGGTAACGTCCATGTGGTGCGGCACGGTTCGGATGGGACGCCGATGATTTTGGATACACTGGGTCCGGGTACTTTGCTCGGCGAGTTTGCCATCCTGGATGATTCCCCCCGGTCCTCTTCTATTGTGGCCGCCGAGCCGAGTCATTTGATCGGATTTTTCCGGCCCGATTTGATGGATCTGGTCAATACCGATCCCCGGTTGGGGTTCAAGATTTTGTACCGTTTGGCGCAAATTATGTCGATCTACATGCAGCAAGTGCTGGGCGATTTAAGGGGGTTGCGAGAGACGCTGCGATCCAGCAAAGAGCTGGAAGTTGGCGTGGGATAAAGCGGCGGAGAAGTGATTTCAGGCCAGGGCCAGGAAACCGTCCCTGGCCTCTTTTTGTTTCTCCTTGCCCGGCTTTTAGATCATGGTTATATTTGCACTGTTTCGTTCGAAAAGCTAAAACACGTGAGAGAAACAGGAAGGAAGCTGAAATGATGACGCGGATTGAACGGGTTCGGGGGCGTGAAATTCTGGATTCAAGAGGCAATCCAACGGTGGAAGTGGAGGTGGTTTTGACGTCGGGCGTGATGGGTCGGGCGGCCGTGCCATCGGGCGCTTCGACGGGGGTGCATGAGGCTGTGGAATTGCGGGATGGGAATGCCAAACGCTATTTGGGCAAGGGCGTATTGCAGGCCGTTCGAAATGTCAATGGGCGGCTGGCAAAAGCAGTGGTGGGGATGGATCCATCGGACCAGATTGCGGTGGATCGAAAGATGATTGAGGTGGACGGCACCCCCAATAAGGGAAAGCTGGGGGCCAACGGAATTTTAGGTGTTTCGCTGGCCACGGCCAAGGCGGCCGCCCATGCATTTGGGATGCCGCTTTATCGATATATTGGCGGGGCCGGTGCTTGTCAGTTGCCGGTGCCGATGATGAATATTTTGAACGGTGGAGCCCACGCAGACAGCAGTGTGGACTTGCAGGAGTTTATGGTGATGCCGGTGGGGGCGAAGTCTTTCCGCGAAGGGTTGCGGATGGGTGCCGAGATTTTTCACGCCCTCCGAGATGTGTTGAAAAAGGCCGGTTATAGCACGGGGGTGGGAGACGAAGGCGGGTTTGCGCCGGATTTGGACTCCAACGAGGACGCGCTGAGAGTCATCGAGACGGCAGTCAAGAAGGCGGGGTATCGACTCGGGCCGGATATTCGCCTGGCGCTCGATCCGGCCAGCAGCGAGTTTTACAACGGCCGGCAATATGTGTTTAAAAAATCGGACAAGTCGAGGCGCAGTTCGGCCCAGATGGTCGAATTTTGGTCCCAATGGGTGTCCGATTATGACATTATTTCGATAGAAGACGGGCTGGACGAAGACGACTGGACAGGCTGGAAGAAGCTGACAGCAAAGCTGGGGGATAAGGTTCAACTGGTGGGCGACGATTTGTTTGTAACCAATACAGAACGGTTGAAGCAAGGTATTGAGATGGGGGTTGGAAATTCGATCCTGGTGAAGGTGAATCAGATCGGGACGCTCACCGAGACCCTGGAGGCCATTGAGACGGCCAAGCGGGCCGGGTATACGGCCGTTATTTCCCACCGGTCGGGGGAGACGGAAGATACGACGATTGCCGATATCGCAGTAGGCACCAATGCGGGGCAAATCAAGACGGGTTCGGTTTCGCGGTCGGATCGGATTGCCAAATACAACCAGTTGTTGCGGATCGAAGAAGCGTTGGGGGAGTCGGCCGTGTATCCGGGTCTGGATGCCTTTTATCAAATCGACCCGCCCAAATCTCGGACTCGAAAGTGAGTGAACAACTCATCCAGATTCTACCGGCAGAAGGGACGGTAGAAAAGCTTCTACCCGATGCTGTTCGAACCCGTTTAAATGCGTTGTATGATCGGGTGCCTTCTGTGTCGTGCGAATGTGATCGGTTGGGACAGTGTTGTGAATTGACCAAGGCGGAAGTAGAAGCCGATTTTGCAACGATGTATCCGCTGTATACGGTTGAGTATCTCAATGTGGTCGATTATGTCCGAACCCATTTTGATCCTGTGCAACAAAAAGCCTTTCTGGATGTGATCGAGGAGCGGCCGGAGCGATGTCCGTTTTTGACTTCCGAAGGCGGGTGCATGGTGCATCCGGTCCGGCCTTTGGTGTGCCGGACCTATGGCGTGTTAACCCGTGAAGAGGTGGAGCAAGTCGCGTCGGACGTCCGGGGGGAAGTACCCCAGCACTGGATTGCATCGTTTTTGTATATTGAACGCCATACCGTGTGCCCGCACACCCGGCGATTGGAGCCGGACAAGGTGGCGGAACACGCCGAGGCGATGGTTCATTTTCAGTATGAGCGGGAACTGATCCAGATGGGTCGGGAGGTCGGTCCGCTGGGTTCGGATCGCCAAAAGGCCTGGGAAAAGGTGACCCGGTTGAGGGAGGTAACGCGATGGACCTGGGGGGGGTTTAACGTCTTGATGCGGTCGTCTTCAAACTGGTTGCGGAAGCATTTTAAGGGGTACTGGGACGCTTCGATGCTGGGGGAATAATGGATAGTAGATTATTCGCGTGAGGTTATGGGTCGGTAGTTTACTTGGATATTGTAGCCCAAATTCCTGGAGTCATTACATGCGACAAATTTTCTTAGAAGACGCCCAGCCCGGCGACGAAGTGGCCAAGCCGGTGAAGACCGACCGAGGGATGATGCTTGTAAAGACGGGCACCAAGTTGTCGGTGTCGCTGATTGATAACCTGAGACGGAGGGGCGTGAAGGAAGTGGTGGTGGAAGGCGACGATCCCAATGCGCCTCCTCCCAAGACTCTGGATGAGCTTCTGGCAGAGATGGAAGAGCGGTTTGAAGGGTTGGAGAACAACCGGATGATGATGGCAATTAAGAATATCGCCCGGGAACATTTGGTCGAAAATATGGAGGATTGAGCGAATGGACCGAGCGGAGATGCGGAAAAAGGTCGAGGAGGTGACCTCGTTGCCGACGTTGCCCGGATCGGTGACCCGGATTACACGTATGCTGGACGATTCGGACATCACGACGTCCGAGGTGGGGCGAGAGATCGAGAAGGACCAGGTGTTTTCTGCCAAGGTGTTGAAGCTGGTGAATTCGGGATTTTACGGGTTTTCCCAGCCTATTTCGACCATTCAACATGCCATGGTGCTTTTGGGGTTTGAGGTGGCGAAGACCCTGATTTTGTCCACATCGGTGCTGGATATGATGTCGAAATCTATGACCGGACTCTGGCCCCATTCTCTGGCCTGTGCCAGGACGTGTGTGATTATTGCCCGGTATCTGGATCTGGACGATCCGGAAGAGGTGAGTGTGACGGGGCTGTTGCACGATTTGGGCAAAGTGGTTCTGGAAGCACATGTCAATGATGTGTTTGAGGTGGTGGTGGAGGTTATGGAAGATCGGAATATTTTATTTTATGAAGCCGAAATCGAAGTGATGGAAATTAACCACGCAACGGTCGGCGGCTGGTTGCTGCAGAAGTGGCAGTTGCCCGGAAAAATTGTGGAGCCGGTTATGTATCACCACGATTTCCATCCTTCTCGTACTCATGCTGTCCGGACAGGGATTGTACATCTGGCCGACATTTTAGTACGGGCAGAAGGGTTTGGATCGGGGGGCGACCGTCGGATTCCGGTGGTGAGTGAAGCGGCGATGGAGGCGATGGAGTTGCGGCAAGATGATTTGCAGGAGATTATGGATGAGATGATGGAGGATATGCGGGGGGTGATTCGGTAGTTCCAGGTTCCAGGTTCCATCGTTTCCCAACCCCAATCTGGAACCTGGAGCTTCTTATTTTGAGGTGTTTGGTGAACTTAGATTTACAAGCTTTGATGTACGTGCCTTTTGCCCTTTTGATGGTGGATGGAGATTTGAAGCCTCAGGTCTGCAGTCGGAAGGGGTTTTCTGTGTTTGGGGTGCGCACACATCGACATACGTCCGGGCAAGATCTGCTGGATGTGGAAGAGGTGCTGCGGGGCGAAACGGATCTAACGGCTGAGCTGGAAGCGGCAACAGATCGGCTCCGGAGGCCGGGAAGCGAGGTGCAGTTTCGGTGGGGGCGGAGGGAACGGACCTATGAGGTGACGGTGGGTGCCCTGGAACGGGGTGACGACAGGCGATTTGTGGTGTTGTTTCAAGATGTGACGCAGCAGATTCAGTTTGAGGAGACCCGGGAGGCGGCCCGGCGGTATCTGGAAGATATTTTGAACAATGTGCAATTGGGCGTGGTGGTGCTGAATCGGGAGATGCGCATTACCAATATGAATCGTGCCCAGGAGGTATTTTTACAGCGGCTGGATGTGTGGTTGAACTGGGTGGAGGCCATTGGAATGGCGGTGTCCGAACTGGTGCCGAACGATTCGCCGGAGCTGTGGGCGGAGATTACGGAGACGGTGCTTGAAAAGGGCGAGACGTATGAAGAGCCGAGGCGGGTGTATGAAACGGTGGACGGCGATTTGATTCTGTCGGTGGGTGTGACGCCTTTGAAAGACCACAATGGGGCCGTGATCGGGGCTATTCAGATTTGTGAGGATGTGACGGAGCGCGTTCGACTGGAGGAGGAGTTGTGGGAAGCCGAGATTGTGGCGGAGCGGCTGGAGGCGGTGCGGCAGACGGCGATTACGGTGAACCACGAGGTGAACAATCCGCTGACCACGATTTTGAGCGTCGCACAGTTGTTGCTGCTGGGAGAAAAGGGGTTGAATGAGAAGACCCGGGAGCGTTTGCAGTTGATCGAGCAGGAAGTGAAGCGGATTGCCAAGGTGACACAACGGCTGAAGGATCTGGATGAAGTGAAGACAGACTACTATATTGCAGATGGGCCGAAGATGCTGGATTTGTGGTTGGACCAGTAGGATGGGGGAATTAAAAAAAATTTCGAATTCAGTTTTGTAGAATATCACTACGCCTTGCATAGGGTACAACCGGTGCAGGATCTTGGCGCCTGGTGCTTGCCCAAAGGCGGTTGAGAAAGAGATGGGTCTGGAAATAACAAGAGTCCGGTGGAGATTCCATCGGACTCTTTCAATATTTTAGCTTGTTTGGTGATTTCGCATTGGATATCGACAGAGCAGATTCCAGATCGTGTGGATTCTCGGCGTAGTTCAGCCTTGCACGGCATCCAGCAGGGATGGGATGTTCATGGTTTGGGTGTGCTGTGGATGATTGGAATCAGCCAGATCTTTCCCCTTTTGCCATTAATAAAGCAATCTGATCGGTGACGGCCCCGCTGGAAATTCGATTGGGCCACATCGCACAGGCGGGTACACGGATGCCACCGTCATACATATCGCCTTTTTGCCCGCGGTATGGACCGTTGTGGATGGAAACGTCGCCGTATCCATGGTCGTCGGCCAGGATGATGAGGATGTTGGGTTGTGTGTCTGCCACCTTGTGGTCCTCTCTGTTTGCGTTGGATTTCTATTTCAAACGTGGTATTGAAAAAGCCCGACGGGTGTCTCCATCGGGCCCTTGGCTTAATCTTTCAATTCGACGATGATGTTGCG
>JAPUJS010000269.1 GCA_027296045.1 bacterium
CTGGCATCAATAAGATCTCCAATCCATGAGACCAAAAAACCATAAATATCTCTTGTAAAAAATCCTGCACTTGACAAAACAGCGGATTCTCACCATTCTCAAGTCAGGCGATGTTTCACAAGGAGCGCTCTGCTACCCCAACCCAAAACCCCACGCGAATTATGAAAGCACTGCCAACCGAAAAGGCAAACCCGAAACCCATCCAGATCCTTCGAACCGTCTTCGGCTACGATCACTTCCGTCTCAAGCAAGAAGAACTCATCGGACGTCTTCTCAACGGACAAAACGCCCTTGTCATCATGCCCACCGGCGGTGGCAAATCGCTCTGCTACCAGATCCCCTCGCTCATCCGAACGGGCACCGGCATTGTGATCTCGCCACTGATCTACCTCATGCAAGACCAGGTCGACGCCCTCAAACAACTGGGCGTCAAAGCAGAATTTCTCAATTCCAGCCTGGATGCTCGATCCCGGTATCGGGTCGAACAGCAATTTCAAAGCGGCACCCTCGACCTGCTCTACGTTGCCCCCGAACGCCTGTTCATGCCCGATTTCCTCAACACATTGGCCCAAACCCCCATCGCCCTCTTCGCCATCGATGAGGCCCACTGCATTTCCCAGTGGGGTCACGACTTCCGCCCCGAATACCTCCAGTTGGCCGAAATCCGAAGTCGATTTCCCAACATCCCCTGCATCGCCGCTACCGCCACGGCCGATGAACCCACCCGCAAAGAAATCCTCAAACAACTATCCTTTACCCCGTCCGACCTCTTTGTCACCGGCTTCGACCGACCCAACATTCGCTATACAGTAGTCCTCAAAAAAAGTGTCAAAAACCAGCTCCTCCGATTCATCCAGACCGAACATCCCAAAGACGCCGGCATTGTTTACTGCCTGTCCCGTCGAAAAACCGAAGACATCGCCGACTGGCTCACCAAACAGGGCCTCGAAGCCGTGCCCTACCACGCCGGTCTTTCTGCCGAACAGCGCCAGGTCCACCAGAAACGCTTTCTCAACGAGGAAGGCCTCATCGTTGTTGCCACCGTCGCCTTCGGCATGGGAATCGACAAACCCAACGTCCGCTTTGTCGCCCACGTCGATGTGCCCAAGAGTCCCGAAGCCTACTACCAGGAAACCGGTCGGGCAGGCCGCGACGGACTCCCCGCCAATGCCTGGATGGCCTACAGCCTGGCCGATGTGGTCATGCTTCAAAAAATTCTGGAAACCTCCGACGCCGACCAGCAGCACAAATGGGTCGAACGCCACAAACTCAACGCCATTGTCGGCTACTGCGAATCCGTCACCTGCCGCCGCCAGATCCTGCTCACTTACTTTGGCGACACCCTCTCAAAGCCCTGCGGCAACTGCGACACTTGCCGCACACCCGTCGAAACCTGGGACGGCACGGTCGCCGCCCAGAAAGTCCTCTCCTGCATCTACCGCACAGGCCAGAAGTTCGGCGCCGGCCACATGGTAGATGTCCTCCTGGGCAAAAAAACCGTCAAAATCTACCGCTTCGAACACAACACCCTCAGCACCTATGGCATCGGGAAAGGACATTCTGCCAATGAATGGCATTCCGTCATCCGCCAGCTCGTGGCCGCCAACCTGCTCTCCGTCGACATCGACGGCTACGGCGGACTGCGCCTCACCCAATCCAGCTGGGCGGTGCTCAAAGGCGAAGAGGAAGTTCGCCTCCGCAAAGACCCCGAACCCGAACGCCCCAAAAAAGAACCCGCCCCCAAACCCTCCCTCTCCAACACCCCCGAAGAACAGGCCCTCTTCGATGCCCTCCGGAATCTCCGCCTCGAACTTGCTCGAGAACAGGGCGTGCCGCCCTACATCATCTTTCACGACACCACCCTCATTGCGCTTGCCCAACAACGTCCCCAAAACCTGGAAGAATTCGGCCGCATTCCCGGGGTAGGCGATGTCAAATTAAAGCGTTATGGAAAAGCTTTCCTGAAGCAAGTCCTCTCGCATTAACCACCAAATCCACCTTCCCCCGTTCTCATTGCCTTCTTTTCACAAGAAGCGTATATTTTAGTCTATGTCCATCCAATCCCTCACATTCTGGCTGGCCCTGCTCGGCTACCTGGGCCTGGCCTACAACGCCGGATTGGCCGTCACAAATCGCTACAACCGCCAGATCAGCATCGTCCTGGCCCTCCTTAATTTTTACACACGTCTCCCTGGATGGAGAACATAAAACATGGCTAGAAAAAAGAAACACAGACGGGGCATGAACGCCCATCAGAAAAAAGCACACAAAATCGGCGAAAACCGGATCCGCTGGGACGAAATCCCCCATTATCTCGAACTCGCCGAAAGCGACAACCCGAAAGACCGCCTCGAAGCCGCCGCCAACCTCTGTCCCTGCCACGTGCGCAAACCCATTCCCGAAGTCCAGCAGGCCCTCTACCGTCTCATGGAAGATCCCGACCCCAAAGTTCGCGACCGGGCCTTCCACACCCTCGAAGACGGCGGCATCCCCAACGATCTCCAGATAGATGCCATTCTGGAACGGGCCCTCCAATCCAAAACAGATGGAAATATGATTCGCGAACATATCCCGAAATACGTTCGGGCACACAAACACAAAGAACGCACCAAATTTGCTATTGCCGCCCGGTCCGAATACAACCAGACCGGCAAATGCGATTTCTGCGGCCAAACCAACGTCAAGGTCAAAACCGACTTCGACACCGAAATTCCCGAAAGCGGTCACATGAGATTCGCCCTAATCTGCGAATCCTGTGACCCATCAAACATCTAAACCACCACAGGTGCCTATGCCAACAGTCATTCCCACCGGAGGTGCCCTGGGCGCTGAAATCAAAAACCTGGACCTCTCCCAACTGCTTTCTGGCGATGCGATCCGAACAGTCCAGCAGGCCTTGCTGGACCATTGCGTGGTCTTCTTCAGAAATCAGACCCTCACCGAAGAAAATCAGATCCGATTTACCAATTACTTCGGACAGACCGTCGAACACGTTCGCAAACAACCCGATCGGCAACATAAAGAAATCTTTATTGTTTCCAACATCGAAGAAAACGGTGCCCCCATTGGTGCCCTGGGCAACCGCGAACTCACCTTCCACTCGGATCTGTCTTACCTGAAACGCCCTGGCACCATTTCTGTCCTCTACGCCATCGAAGTTCCCCGAACCGGCGGAGAGACCCAGTGGTGCAACTGCTACAAAGCCTACGAAGCCCTGGACAACGATTTAAAAACCCGCCTCAAAGGCCTGCGGGCCGTACACCGACATTATAACGAAGATCAGAATCCACCCGAGCACATCGATCACCCCGTTGTCCGCACCCACCCGGAAACGGGTCGCCAATCCCTCTACGTCGGTCGCCACCTCACCAAATACATCGTGGGACTACCCCCATCCGAAAGCGAAGCCCTGCTCAACCAACTCTCTGAGCACGCCGACCGTCCCGAATTTGTCTGGACCCATCACTGGCAGGTTGGCGACCTCGTCATGTGGGACAACCGCCCCACCATGCACCGCCGCGAACCCTTCCCACCCACCGAACGCCGCCTGATGAAACGCACCCAGGTTTTCAACGCCGACGATATCCCTTTTGAGTAAAAAGCGACCATGCGAAAGATCCAGAGCAAACCCGAGATCTGTTACCCTGCCAAGTGGCAATACACCCTCATTGGCACAGATGAAACGACCATTCGAGAAGTCGTCTCCGAAGTTTTAGGCGCACACAACTACACGCTTACCCTGTCCAACAACAGCGCCACTGGCAAATATTGTAGCTTGAGCCTGTCCACAACCGTGCTCAACGAAGCCCACCGCCTGGAGACCCATCACGCCCTCCTCTCCAACAGCAATATCAAAATGGTCTTGTAATTTCTCTGGCAGAAGCCAGTCTTTTCAATCCTTCCCATTCCCTCCAATCGATTTCCCTTTTGGCTTGACAAAATCAAGAATTTCTTGCACTATAAATGCCGCCCGGTCGAGTTCATGGTTCACGTTATCTTGTGCTATAGAAAGTACTAACGAAATGCATTCCCTCCATTTTAGCATCCAAAATATCACCGACGGACAGGGCGTTGAACTTGCTATTGCTGGCATGCTCATTGTCTTTATCGTCCTGATCCTGATCAGCATGTTTATCGCTCTGCTTCCCAAAATTCTGCGTGTTGTTGCACAAAAATACCCCGAACAAGAAACCCATCCTGCAACTCCCGCTCCTTCGGGATCAACCGGCGACGAGGCCATTCTGGCCGCCATCGGCTACGTACTCCACGCCCGAATACAGGGAAAAGCATAAAAAATTCTACCTCTCTCCAACTCAGAACCCGGAACTCGGAATCAATAAATGGGAATTTTGTTCGATTTTATCCAAACCACCGGCTTTGCAAATCTGACCTTCGGCAATGTCGCCATGATCCTCATCGGGATCATCTTTATCACGCTCGCCATCACCCGCCACTACGAACCCCTCCTGTTGGTGCCCATCGGATTTGGCGCCATTGTCGGCAACATTCCCTCCATTCCCAGTATGGCCCTGGGAGTCTACGATGAGGGCAGCGTTCTTCGCTACATCTATTTCGGCGTCACCTCCGGTTTGTTTCCCCCGCTCATCTTCCTGGGCATCGGGGCGATGACCGATTTTTCTACCATGCTCTCCAACCCCAAACTGGTGCTTTTGGGTGCCGCCGCTCAAATCGGCATTTTCCTCACCTTCGTCGGTGCCCTCTACCTGGGCTTCACCCCCACCGAAGCAGGTGCTATTGGCATCATCGGGGGTGCCGACGGCCCCACAGCCATTTTTCTTGCCGCCAAGCTCGCCCCACACCTGTTGGGTGCCATTGCCATTGCTGCCTACTCCTATATGGCCCTGGTTCCCGTGATCCAACCCCCGATCATGAAGCTGCTCACCACCCGCAAAGAACGTCTCATCCGAATGCCCGAACCCCGTAAGCCGTCCAGGCGAGAACGAATCATCTTTCCCATTGCCGGATTCCTCATCGCCACACTCATTGCACCCGGTGCCCTCACGCTTTTGGGCATGCTCTTTTTTGGCAATCTCTTAAAAGAAAGCCTGGTCACCGACCGCCTGGCCGAATCGGCCCGCAATGCCCTCATCGACATCGTCACCATTTTACTCGGCTTCTCCGTTGGGGCCAGCACAGAGGCCCAGACCTTCCTCACCCCCCAGTCCATGCTCATCTTCGGCCTGGGTGCCCTCTCGTTTTCCATCGCCACGGCAGGCGGCGTTCTTTTTGCCAAATTGATGAACCTCTTCTTAAAAGAAAAAGTAAACCCTCTGATCGGCGCTGCCGGAGTTTCCGCCGTACCCGATTCCGCCCGGGTCGTGCAAATGGTCGGCCAGGAAGAAGATCCCGATAACTACCTGCTCATGCACGCCATGGCACCCAATGTCTCCGGCGTAATCGGTTCGGCCGTGGCAGCAGGCATTCTCTGGTCGGTACTTGTAAAATAGATCCCTGTCCTGAAAATCGGCCTTGCAACCTTTGAAAATAGGGATATCATGCTTTCGGATAGGGCTACAGAAGTCATCTCGAACCCCTCTGGTGTTGA
>JAPUJS010000027.1 GCA_027296045.1 bacterium
TCACGACGGCGCGTTTGGCTTATGCTCGCGCCGAATGCCGCCGATCGCGACCGCATCGTGCCTGGGGGGAACGAAGAACCCACAGAGTCCTGCTCTCACGACGAGCGGTCTGTGGCACCGGTCTACCGCCTCTCCTGGGCCCGTCTCCTGGCACGCGTCTTTCGCGTGGATGTGACCGAATGTCCGGTTTGCGGGGGCAAGATGAAGATCATCGCCGCACTCACCGAGCCCATTCGCACCTACCTCGACGGGGTCGGCCTGGCCTCACGGGCTCCGCCCATCGCACCTCCACGCCCCCTTCCTCAGACCGAATTCGAATACACCAACTGCGCGCGCGCCAATCCCTTTGACGCCTTAGCGCGACCAAAGATGCGCCGGACGGGATATTTCTCGGGCAGACGTCTCGATTGGTGCGTACCTTATTCCTGGACGGCGGCTTCGACGGCGCGGCGCAGGGCATCTGTTTTGGCTGCGTCGTCCAGGGAACTGACGGGGGCGTGAGAACCTCGTACGCAGACGGCAAAGTCTTCGATTTCAGCGGCATAGCCGCTGGCGTAGAGGGTGTTCAACCGGTTGTAGGCCACAGAGGTGGAATTTCGCCATACGGTGCCTCCGGCCGAGTCAAATGCCATGTCCTGGCTGGGCAGAGTGTCCGGCTCCCGGAAATATTGAAGCTGGAGTCGATCCGTTGCCCGCAACATGCCATCGTCCCGCGTGATTTCCACTTCTTCGTAGGGAATGGCGTGGTTCCGAAATGCGGTGGATCGGATCGTGCCCAGATCTCCGTTTTCAAAGGTCAGCACAATGCGCCGACTTTTGCCCTGGCCCCAGGCTCTGACCTCGCTTACGTTCCCGCACAAATAGAGCGCCATGTTATAAAAGTGGTGGATCCACTCGTAATATCGGATATCCAGGCAGAACGCCCCGCTGCCTTCCTGACGCCAGGCATTCAAGAGAGATCGAAGTTTGCGGTAGATGGGCGCATAGCGCAAACAGAACGCGACCTGGTACACGTTTGGGTGATCTGTGAGAGCTCCGTCGATGCGCACTGTATCTTCAGCCGAGGTGATGGCGGGTGTTTCGCACAGGACGTGTTTGCCCGCCTCTAAAGCTGCGGCCGAAATTTCGGCGGCGTGTTTGCCGGGTACTGAAATGATTACGGCTTCGATTTCATCGTCCGCCAGCAGGTTTTCATAGCCGATGTGGCAGCGAACTCGAAAATCCGATTTGGCGCGTGCGGCCGAGGTCTCCGTCTGTGTGGCAATGGCCATGAGTTGTACTTGCGGAACAAAGTGCAGCGAGGGATAGAGCATGGATCTGGCGTGTTGCCCGGCTCCGATAAAACCCAGACGAACTGGATTGTCCATGTTTGACCTTTCAGATTCAGGATGGACATTGGAAATCGGCGGTTCAACTTTATGGAGAGGTACCACAATATAGGGAAAATCCGGAACCAGACTGGATAATTTCAGGTGGTTTCAGGTCAACCTTCAGTTGTGTGCGGGTTGTCGAACGGCCCGGAAAAAGAGATGGACATGGATTTCGGCTTTCCGTCATCTCCCGCCTCAAAGTCTTCGTAAAAACGTCCTTTCCAACCCGTTATTATCTGCGTCTTCTCATTTGCCATATCCTATCCTTCTGCACCGAGGTTTCTATTCATTCTCTACAACCGACACAACCACCTCAAAGCCATCCTCTTATGCCTCATCTTTTAGAACAAGCTCACACAAAGCATCCAGCGTAATTCCAACCGGCAGCATATCCATCTCCTTGCAAAACTCTTGTAGGGATTGGAGTATGAGCTCTAGATTCTGACGCGCCGGATGCTCTGGATCGGAATAATCCTGATCATTGTGTGTATCTGTTACAACCGTACCAAACCGTGGTTCGTCGTCCGCAAAACGCCTCAGAACATCTTGTATAATTTTTCTGTGGTCATATGTATGAGGAATATAGGGCCATTCATAACCTTGTTCACCGGCATGGCCTCGTGCCACTGGCCGTCCAAAAGCACCGGATACCGGCACATTGATGAAATCACTGTCTCCTTTAATGAGCCGAAATCCAAAATGTGCGCGATGAGGATACACCTCTGCACCGGCCCACACACTACAGTGGGAAGGTAAAATACGCCCTGGATTAGAAAGACTGCCGCCGCGAAACCCCAACTCGTGGAGCACGTGATATGTGCTATCATTGGCCGAAAAATACCCAGCTCTGAAATATTCCGGAGGTTTGCCCAACGCAGATTCCCATACCTGCATTGCTCTGTGCAGAACCTCACGCTGTTCAGAGGCAGAATACGCCCCCAAATCGTATTCATAATTCTGCGACTTGAATTTATACGGGTGCAAGTGCAGACCTAAACACGCCCCTTGTTTCTCAAGTGACAAAAGGAGCTCCATATTGCCCACTGCCACTTCTGGGTGTGCAAAAAGCGTTGTAGGAAATCCGTATGATTTGGCCGTCTCAACGTACCCTCGGATCGACCGCTCGCTCTCACGATAATCAATCGGACCACTGCCCGACATTTGAGCTGCATAAGGCGTCACGTCTGATTTGGCCGTCTCACAGTCCATCGTGAGCAGCACATACACCGTTCTCAATGCATCTCCTCCACAAGATTTCACTCAGACAGATTTTTGATGCTCCACAGTCTGTCTCCCATCCACAAAAACAGATTCACCAGTACCGACTTACACGTCATTCATCGCTTGGATTGGGATTCCCACGCCACGCCATCTGGAGGCGTATAACCCGGTTTCCCGTCAAACCACGGTTCACCACACAGATTCGTAATCACCGCCCACTCACTCTGACTAAGATGTGTGTGACTATGATAAAGAAAATACTCCAGACCCACTTTCTGAGCAGCAGTGAGATAGCGATAAAGATCTCCGGGTATTATGGGATCTCCACGATGAGGCTCGCGCCCCGCCTCAACCCATGGAACAACCTGCTCTGCAGACGAGGTTGCAGCAAGCATACGACGGGTCTCGCCCTGAACGATCGATTCAAAGAACTCCGGCGGAAAACCAAGCTCCAAATCAAAACGCGACTGCACCCAGGGCAACCGCACACCAAATAGGGACTCAACGACTTTCATCGCATGAGCATCGCTGAGTTCGGGATTCCAATCGGTCAGTGTTTGGATGTATCGACCAATGGTTCCATAAAAGCCGTCAAACCCTCGATGAAAGAAATATAACTTTGGCAGAATGAAATCATAAAGCTCAGCCATAACTTTGAGATCATAACCGTTGAGCGGCGTGAAACACGGCAAACGCGATCCAACACCAATCTGCACGGGCCGAGGAAATTGCGTGAAGGCCTCGTGTTGGCGTCGATAGTACTGCATAAGCAAATCGCGACGGAATGCGAACCAGGCAGTAAGATCACGATCACTGTCGAACAGCTCAAACCCTCCCAGAAAACCGCCATCCGCACGCAAACCAATTTCCGACGGATTCAGATTGTGTAGCTTGTCGTGGAAACGATCTCTTGCAGCAATCATCGCGTCGAAATCAAAATCCAAGTCGGTAGCCACATCCCGCAGCGTCTCTGGTGTATCCTCAAAAATATTTGACCTGTGACCCGGTGTAATCTCATAACCCAGTTCCGGACCGTCCAGCACCCCACCATCCACCATAGGATACGCTTCCATCACATCGCGAATGCGGGCGACCCGAGCGGCCAGAGAAATATCATCTGCCAGCGGATGCCCATTGCCACCTGGCCCCTGCCCTGAATCAGGACAAAAAACAAAAACCTTCAACCCACGCGCCTTTGCCTCTTCCAGTGTTTTGCGAAACAAATCGCGCTTTTTCGGCTGTTTTTCTTCTGGCCCATTTGGAGGTTCAACACCCATATCGCGATAAATACTGGGATTGGGATCAAAAGTCGCCACAGTCATTGGCCTGCCATCAGAATGACTGAAAAGCAGACGCCCAACAACAATCACCTTGACACCACCGGCCTGCCAACCATCAAACACCTGCTGGTAATTTTCAATAACCGGTTCAAGCGGCTGACCAAAACGCATCCATAAAGAAAGCTGCTTTTCTGTGCTCATATTATGCACTCCATTCTTATCCCGCCCAACGAATTTCGTGGTAATCGTGATCACTCGTAACCGGAACAGACTTCCCCTCTAGAGAGGACAATAAAAGGGCGCTCGTCGCTGGGTCTCCAAGATGAGAAGACACCTTAGTGAACTCAAGAGAGCGCTATTTGTTGTCGCCCGTCAAAGCACTGGACGGTCCGGCGGACAGTAGGTGCTGATCTGGGGAGACCAGGGCTCGCCGCAGAGTTCGCTGATCACCGTCCATTCTCCCGCCGTCAGATTATTGTGGTGGTGATAGAGAAACCGGTTCAAACCGGCCTCCCGGGCTGCGCAGAGCAGCCGCCTCAAATAGCCCGCCGGCATCGGGTCCCCGTCGTGAGGTGCCCGTCCAGTATCCACCCACGGCACGATGCGGTCGGGATCGTCTACAGCGGCCAGCGCCCGGCGGGTCTCCCGGTCCACGATCCGTTCGAACCAGTCGGAGTCGAGCACGGTTTCCAGATCGGTGCGGTGTTCCACGCCCGGAAAATCCAGTCCGAAGAGCGCCTGAACCAGGGCGAAAGCCTGCCCGTCGCTCAGCCCAGGATTCCATTCCGTCAGCGTTTCCACGTACCGGTAGACCGTGCCCACCATCCCGTCGAAGCCCCGGTGCCAGAAATAGTGCTTGGGCAGCAGCAGGTCCAGGCATTTTGCGAGCTGTTCGAAGTCGTATCCGGAAAGCGGGGCAAAGGCCGCCGTGCGGGGTCCGCATCCCAGTTTCACCGGGTGGCTCATTTCAGCGTCCAGCCCCGTCTTCACCTGCCGAAAAAATTCGGTCATCGATTCTGTCCGGTATCGCAACCAGGCCGCCAGGTCAGGGTCGTCGTCCAGGAGCCGACTGGCCCCGAGCATACCCCCGGACACGTGCAAAGATACCCGGGGTGGCGCAAGCGAATGGAGCCGGTCGAAAAGCCGGTCTTTTGCAGCCACAAGGGCTGCGTAGTCGTACCCTAAGGCGGCGCACCCGGGCGCGACGGACTCGGGCAGATCGGCGAAGATGTACTTCCGGTGGTGGGGCGAAATTTCGTATCCCCATTCGGGGCCGTCCAGAATGCCGCCGTCCGCCATCGGATAGTGTTCCAGGGTATCCACCATCCGGGCACAGGCGGCCGCCCGGGTTGTTTCATCGACCAGAACAGGCCCGCTGCCCCCCGGCCCCGCACCGGTTGCAGGCTGAAAAATCCAGACGGACCAGCCGCGTGTTTTCGCCGCAGCAAGCATTTCTTCCAGCCGTTTGCGTTTCTCGGGAAACGCTTCCGGCGCGGGGGGCGGTTCCACACCGAATCGCCGGTAAATCCGGGGGTCCGGATCGAATGTCGCCACCGGTTGGTCCGCAACCCCTGAGGGCGTCTGGCGGAGAGAAGTATGCGCCACCCACCCCGTCACGCCGAATTGAAGAGGCCCGATCACCAACCCGTCCACACCGCCTGCTTCCCAGGCATCAAACAGGCGTTCATAGTCCTCCAGGATATGCTCGATATCCCGCATCACGTCCATCCAGAGCTGCATCGAATGCCTCCCTTCGCAGGGTATAATTTCAATGAGAAACCTGCCCCTTTAGGGGCGGGAGTCGTCACATTCAATCCTTCTGAATGAAGCAGAGAAAATTGAATCACATCTGAGCAGTCTACAGAACGGTTTTTCGCTTCAGTGAGAATAAATCTCCCGGATTGAGCTGACGGTAGTAGGCTGACAGCTCCTCGACCAGCCCAAGGCAGTCCTTCGGATCGCTCCCGAACGGCCCTCCGGGTGGCACCTCAAAAGTACCATAATGATAGGCAATCAGATCCGTAGCCCCGCACGTCTCGGCCAGCCTGGCTGACCCCTCGGGCCCCAGGTGCGCTCTGGCCTCGGCGACATCAAAGAACAGCACATCCACCCCTTTGACCGCCAGAAGCTCTTCCAGAAGTCGCGTATCTCCCGGGTGCCAGATCGTGCCGTCAAGTGTCTTCACCAGAAACCCGCAGCAGTCTCCCCGCTGCCACGGATTTTTCTCATTCCAATCGTGCAGCGCCGGTGTGACCACCACCTCTGCTTCGCCGATCTGGATAGACGCACCGTCTCGAGCCGTGACAATCCGTTCCCCGACGACACCCATTTCCTGAAGCCTGGTTTGCACCGGAGGCGGTGCGATAAACACCGGTTTCAAATTTACGTTCAAAATCTCGGCTGTCTTTCTCCCAAAGTGGTCTCCATCTGCGTGGGTATAAAGCACGGCATCGGCCCGGGGCACGTCGCTTGCCTGGATGGGACAGGGCGTCTTCAGCCGGTGTCCCGTCTCTGCCACCTGTTCTCCATTTCGGCTGACGGTTGTAATAACAGGATCGATAAATAGGACCGTCCCCCGTGTATTGATCAGCGCACCGGCGCTGCCCAGCCAGCTCACAATCGTATCGTCCCGCCGATCGAAAAACGAAGCAGGCACCTGTTGTGTAATCAAAAGAACCTCCTCGACATTACGACAAGTCCAGCGTATGGATTAAGATCTCCTCCCGATTCTCCTGATTGGATTTTGCCAGCAATGCTCCTTTGGCCGAAAAAAATGCGCACCCGCCCAGACATTCGTCTGTCCACGAACGGCCCACCCGGTTGGTCACCAGCATCGGTGCCTGGATCGTTTCGGCTTTTTTTCCCCTGCTCTCGATATTCCGAAGGCCACGACGCACATTATGAGGATAGAACACAACCTCTGGTTTTAAATGTCGGGCCCGTTCAATACATCTGGGCGCAGCGCCGTCCGAACAGATAAAACACGTTGCGCGAACACCGTCGATCTCAAACAGCTCGGGTCCCGTCCCGGGATCGTACCGTGCCCACTCGTTTCGATACCCCTCGTCGCCTTCCCGGCGGCAAAGCCAGGTCTTGCGATAGCGATAAAAAAAACCCTGCGGACCCACAAAAACCTGGGCGATATAATATTTCCCGTCCTCAACTTCGGAAAGCCCAAAGCTAATGGTACAATTGAGACGCGCTGCGACATCACACATGCGGCGGGTAGACTCCCCATCGGGAACCGGCTCCGCAAGGTCCAGCAGAAGAGGGGTATAATCCGCCACTGTCCCTTCGTGAAAAACCACCCACCGGGCCCCTGACTGCACGGCACGTTCAGCCAGGTTTTCCATCTTATCGCGGTTCTCTTCTACCGCTTCTGGAACCGCGTCAAATTGAACGAGTGCAACAGGAACTTTAGCCATCACAATCTCCGTGGTCCGATGAACTCATATTAGATTTTCTTCAAAGGGCTGGTTCTGTGCATTTTGCAAACAATATGATAGGCAATAGCTGCGGCTTTTCCAATTGGAATTCCCCATTAAAGCACTATATTAAACGGCCTGCAAACCGCGCGAACAACTGAACCTGGGGGCCTCAAATGCCCAACCTGAAACTGCCCGTCCGGTGGTATGGAGACAAACCGCAACGCGGCGACCTCGATCTCGAGCTGAAACGGACCGCGTTTATGGTCGTCGACAGCGACGGCGGAAAAGAAGACGTGCATGTCACGGAAGGCATCGCCCCTGCACTCGAAGCGGCCCGAAATGTGGGAATGAAGGTCATCTTCATCCACAACGACTTTTCCCTCGTCGATGAACCGGGCAGCATCAAACGGGAAATGCACTTCGAACGCTGGGGCCGTCCAAAATCCGCCAGCAGAGCCAGATCGCCGAAAAAGCCGGTCTACGCTCCCTGCATCCAGCCCTTACCGGACGAACCAGACTTCCCAAAAAATGAGTACTCGGGGTTCCACGACACCCACGTAGACTACCTCCTCCGGTGCTATGACATCAAGACCATGTTCGCCGTCGGCTTCAGCCAGAGGGCCTGCCTCTACCAGACGGTCGTCGGTGCCTTGGAGCACAACTACCGGCCGATCATTCTGCGAGAAGGTACGTTCTCGGCGGAGTATCCGGACACTGAGGACGACAACCTGCCCGAAAAAGGCTGGGTACGCAAAATTATGTTCCGGAATTTCGAACACATCATCGGCTATACCGCCTCCACCGCAGACTTCGTGTCATCCTTTAACGCCATCAGACAGTCATAGCATCACTTCGAATTATTCGTTCCCTGTCGATAAGCAGGTGCTCTAAAATAACAAAGGCTTACGTTTTTCGCGTAAGCCTTTGTTTTTATTGTTGGTCGGGGCGATAGGATTTGAACCTACGACCCCCTGCTCCCAAAACCGCTTTTTAGTCTTCTGCCTGTTTTGGTCTATTGCGGAAGGGTTTGTTTTATTAGGAAGATAGCCCAAACACACCAAAATAGAACGAACCAGGCCAAACTCGCTTTTCGGTGTGTTTCGGTTGGTCTTGTTAGCAGCCTGTTAGCAGGCCCCATCACCCCCACAGATCATGTCATGGTGCATTGCCCTTTTCAGCCTTCCTGATACACCACCGGCACCCGCACCGTAAACGTGGACCCTTTGCCCATCTCACTCTGTACGGTGATACTCCCGCCCATCTATCATTAACAGCTTCTCTTTTCGTGACAATGATTTAATCCTTGCTTCTTCCTTTTGCGCGTTTGAGCGGTTCCGAAACCTGCGTGAGTACACCAGCTTTACTGGCCTTCGGCTTCTTGTGTATTTTGCACCACGTTTGGATGAGTTGTGTTCTTTTACTCTGCGGTCA
>JAPUJS010000270.1 GCA_027296045.1 bacterium
TGTGTTTGCCTACTTCCTGAACGTTGGACGACAGGGTGCCGGTGAGGATATAGTCCGAGCCGGTCTGGTTGCCCGGGGCTTTGGCCTGGGCGGGGTTGACGTAGCCGGAGTTCTGATATTCGTATTCTTCGGCGATGTCCCGGCGGTTGAGCACATCCACAAAGCGCAGGCGACCGCTCTGGATAAGGGTGGTGCGGAGTTTGTCAGAAAGGGCGACCATATCGATGTGTTCGGATGTGCGGTTGCGCATTTTGCCGATCATCACGGCGGGGGTGCCGCCAGCCGAGTCCATCCAGGGAGCGGAGAGGATGGAGTTGGCCATTTTTTTGGCAATGAGTTGCATGTCGTTTTCGTTGAAGCGGTCGTCCAGAAGGGCGATGGTTTTGGGGTCTTCATAGGTGCCTTTGGTGAAGGCCCGGGGACCGGCGCACCCGATGGTGCTAAAAAGAGCGGCGATGGCGATCAGGGTGAGAGATTTCATGGGGTGTCCTCCTTGGTGAATACATTGTTTTCTGGCGGCTGGCACGCGGAAGCGTGCCTTACAAGGCAGTGTGAGGTTGCTAATTCCAATCGCATTGCAGGTGCGATCCGGTCATGCTCCATTTGTATGGCAATAGCGTATCCTGACGGTAGCGAACCTGAATGCGGCAGTCGTTGTTGAGCGAACTGACGGGGTAATCGATGGTATAGGACCGGATATTTGGCAGATCGGCCTCGGGGATGTCTGCCGAGGTAAACAGGTTGGGGCGGGTGGAGGTGAATACGCGGATATTTTTTTTGCCATAGGACTTGAGCGGGATTTGGCTTGTAAAGGTGACCCGGCGAACCCGACGGGGCAGGAGGGGATCGGTGTTGTCGGTCGTGACGTCCCGCTGCCAGTGGCCTGAGAGCACGCTGTGCAGGTCGGCGGTAAAAATGCGCTCAATATCGCCGTCGGGCACAATGATGTAGAGGTAGCGCCTGCGGGCTTCCCGGGATGTGCCTTCGAAGACAAGTTCGATTTCGAGGTTGAGCGCCCGGTTGGGGGGAAGCGCGTGGAGGGAAACGGCCTGGATGACTTGGGGAGGGACTCCCGCGGTTTTGAGCGCAATCAGGCCGTCGGCAGAGGCATCTCCAACATAACGCCGTTCTTCGACCATTTGGGCAATCTGATCGGCCGTGAAGTCGTTCTGGCTGAGACGGAGCACTTCAGACTGGGTGAGCGGCAACTGGTCCGATCGTTGAAAAACGGGCGGGAACTTTCCTCCATCCCATTCGACAATGTTGATCACCGGGCCGCCGATGGGAAGTTCGGCTACATCTGCGGTTGTGGTGAGGAAAGCAAACGCGAAGATAGAGAGGAAGTAGAGGGTTGGTTTCATGGCATATCTCCTTATGGAACCGGCAGGTCGAATGATTTTCGTCATCGGTACATTCTGTGATTCAGAAAAGTGCGCTCTCCGGGGAGAATTTCGACCCCCTGCAGAGAATGGGTTTCGATGATATTGCCGTTTGCATCCAGGGCCTGAAGTATCAGATCATGCACGCCTGGGGGCAAATGGAGCCGTACAATTTGTATGCTATTGGGAAGAGAGACCCAGCTTCGGGTGTCGGCAACTTCGGTAGAGAGGGTGAAAAGCTGGGTAAAAAATCCGAGCACTTTGTTTTTCTTGTCAGCCTGCCGATAGGCCAGGTATTTGACGAATCCCCGGGCAACCGTGCGGGTGAGGATTTTGGGCATCTGGTGTTCGAAGGTGACTCGAGCAATCGAGGCCAGGTCTTCGGCGGGGACGCTTTCGGCCCTTTGACCGGCAGCCAGGACGCGAATCGTGTGGGTTTGGGGGTGGGTGGATTCATAGGCCGGGATGGCGGCTCGGAGCCAGTATTCAACATGGTGCGTTCTGTAGGGCGTGTGATAGCGACCGGAAATCTCGTTGGCAATGATGGCGATGTCCACCCGTTTGCCCCGTTTGATGTCATGGTCGTAAATGGGCAGGTCGATGTCTTTCTGGATCTTGCGTGGGACAAAGCCGATTTCCGAAAACAGGACCAGTTCGCCGTCGCCTGTGGGACGGTGCAGACCAGTGGATGCGAATCGGATTTCGACACCGGGAGTGCCGTCCAGGATGTCTTCGACTCGGGCGAGGTCCCGGTCCAGAGATGGAGGTGGCTGGAAGTTGAAGTCCGCATAATTTTCATACGCTCTGGCCGCATCCTGGTAGGAAATATAGGCGTCGTTCCACTCCCCGGTGGCTTCGTAGAAGAGGCCGGTGAGGTAGTGGATGAAGGCGTCATTTTTGTAGCTGGTTTCACCGTTTATGCTCGCGATTTTTTCGAGCTTGAGATTGGCTTTTCGGCATTCCACCAGGGCGTCTTCGGGCAGGCCCAGATACCAGTAGTTGAGCGCCCGATAGTAGTGAATGAAGGTGAGTTCAAAGGTTTCACCTCGATAGCTGCGCACGGCGTCGTTGGTGACAAAAGAAGCAATTTCTTTGCTCAGAGAACGGGTGAAGAGGCGGTCGGATAGGCGCTCGGCGGTTTCGAAATGTTTGTTGGAGGCTTGAAACTGTCCTCGGTAGTGTTCGACCAGGCCGTTTTCCATGTGATAGAGCAGGCGGTTTGTTTTTTTGTTGACGCCTTTCAGACTGCTCAGGGCTTGCTCAAAGTGTCCACCGGCCAACTGGGTTCGAAAGTCGTGGGTGTGCAATGCATAAGTGGCACAACCGGTGGTTGTGGCCAGGAGCAAGATCAGTAAAAGGTTGAAAAGCCGGAGGTTCACAGTTGGTCTCCCAGTTGGACAGTGGTGGGTGTATGAATGGTAAATGCAACCGGTGTGCCAGAAAGATTTGATTATTTTAAGTTATTGATATATATTTAGATGTGTAGTCTATGTCGAGATCCTGATACGTGCTATTCGGGCACATCTGTGAATTTCAGCAACAGTTCGAGGGAATGGATGCCACATATTCTCATTGTAGATGATGATCAGTCTATTCGTCAGTTATTGAGCGAAATTGTGTCGATATATGGGTATCGAGCAACGGCTGTTGAATCGGCGAAAGAGGCCATTTCCTTGATGACCAAGCAGAAAATGGACCTGGTGCTTTTGGATTTGCAGATGCCAGATATTAGTGGCGATCAGTTTCTGAGTTTTATCCGAAAGCGGGGTTTCAAGACGCCTGTGGTGGTGGTGTCTGCCCATGTGGATCCGGACATGGCACGCCAGTTGGGAAAGATTGGAATCAGCGGGATTGTGAGCAAACCGTTTGAGGTCGAACGCGTCATTGATGTCATGAATGATGCGATGGGGATTCAGGTGTAGATTGTTAACTGGAGGTGGAAACACAAAAAAGGGCAGCCCAACAGGGTTGCCCTTTTTCATGACTGGTGTGGAAAGACTTTAGGTCGTGGTGTATCTGTAGGTGCCAGCTTTTTTCATCCATTCATCCGCTTTGTCAGGCTTCTGACCTGATAGTTTTCAATGAAGAGGATATCTACACTTCCTCGGAGGAGTTCTTGAACGGCATTCCGGGGGTGACAGACGATGGGTTCTTCGTGTTTGTTGAAGGAGGTGTTGATGCCTAAAGGCAGCCCGGTTTTGGCTTTGTAGTGTTTTAACGCGTGATAGATATAGGCGTTGTGTGTTTGGTTCACAATTTGAGGCCTTGCGGTGCCGTCTTTATGGACAATGTCGGGGGCCATTTTTTTTCCATAATTCGTCACGTCAAAACAGACGGTCATGAACCGGGCGGCGTAGCGGCCTGCACCGAAGTTTTCAAAGTAGATCGGGGCGTCTTCCTCCAGGATGATGGGAGCAAAGGGCATGAACTCAGTGCGTTCCAATCTCTGGTTGAGCCAGTCCATCATCGTGGGATCGGTAGGCTCGGCCAGGATGGTGCGGTGCCCCAAGGCGCGTGGGCCATATTCCATTCGCCCGTTGAAGAGGCCAATGACCTGTTTTTGGACCAGACAGTCGGCAATGGCTTCGGCCGGATCGTCCAGCTTTTTGACCCGGACAGGATATTTTTTTAGGGTTTTGCAAATGGTGCTTTCATCGGTGGTGTTGCCAAAATAGACATCGGTGAACGTGAACGGTTCAAGGCCGATTTCTCTAGCCGTGACGTCCAGGGCCGATCCCATCGACACGCCGCCGTCTCCCATGTGTGGGTGAATGAAAATTTCATCGACTTCATCGAGCTCCAGGATTTTCTGGTTGAGGCGAACATTGGCAAAGGTGCCACCTGAAAGGGCCAGGTGGCGCAGGCCCGTGCGTCGGGCCGCTTCGCGGGCAATGCCTACAATCGTGTCTTCCAAAACCTTTTGGGCACCGTAGGCAATCTGTTCGATACTGAATCCTTCGAGGGCCCGTTTGAGCGCACGATAGGCGTCGTGGAAGAGCAGGTGCTTTTTGTTTAAGAAGCAGAGCTTATGGGGGTCGTAGCCATAGAATTTGGAGAGCACCCGGTGGGCTTCTTCACACGGCGTATAGGCAGCCAGACCTGTGATTTTCCCCCCATGTTTGATGGGGTTGAAGCCACAGATGTAGGTAATGAGAAACCAGAAGTTTCCGGGAGAGTGTACCCGTGGCCATTCTGCCAGGACCTCTAAAACACCTCCTGTACCCGTGTAAATGCTGCCTGCCAGACCATCGCCGCCGCCATCGGCAGTGATAACCAGTGCGTTTTCAAACCCCGAGGTATAATAGGCCGAAGCGGCATGGCTGCGGTGGTGGTCGACAAATTCGATGGGGGTCGTGATGCCGTATTCGCGGAGGCCTTTTTTGAGATACTGTTTATTTTTGCTCACAAAGCTCAGAATGTGTCTGGACGCCTGCACAAAGGCCGATGTTTCCGTGACAGGCCCCAGCAGACGGGAGGTTCCTGCAAAAATGGTCTGTAGGAAGGTGGTGTCGTCAATATCGGTGTAAATGGGATAGTCTTCGGTTTCAACCATGGCTTCAAAACCCACGCTCACCCGGTCAATTTCGGAGGGCGAGATGCCGGTGGTTTCGAGGAGGTTGTGCAGGGCGAGAAATGGAAACCCGAAGTGAAGTTTTTTGCGGGAAAATCGCTCTTCGTTGGCGGCATAGACGGGCCGACCCTCTGACAGAAGACAAACGCCTGCGTCTTTCCCATCGTGGATTCCCAGAACGTTCATTGCGTGATCCTTTTCTATGAATTCAACAGGCGATCGAGAACCCCGTAATATCGGTTTTGCATTTTGGGCCATTCGTAGATGCTGAAGGCCTTTTGAGCACGAACCGACATTTCTCGTACCTGGGCGGGGTTGTGGTATAACTCAACAATCCGTTCGGCCATCAAGGCCGCATTGTCGGGGGGATAATAGGCGACTTCGTCATCTTTAAAGTAGGCTTCAACCGTTTCCACCCGAGCAACGACGGCCGGGAGGCCCATGACCACGTATTCGAGCAATCGGACCGGCAGCATGACCTTATCGACAAAAACATCTCGTTTGCAGGGCACCAGCCCGAGATGGGCGTTGCGAATCAGATCGGGCACTTGATCGACGGGGACCCGGTCGTGGAAGCGGACGCTTTCTGATAGACCCTGGGTTCGGACCCGGGACTTCAACTCGTCCAAATAGGCTTCTTCGCCATCGCCATAAATATCCAGTTCCAGGCCGGGAATCTGTTGTTTGGCAAG
>JAPUJS010000271.1 GCA_027296045.1 bacterium
AACAAATGCTGGTACATGAGAACTGTTCCCAGCCTGTAATAACCGTCAAAGAGGGTCCCGTCGATTGCAACGGCTTTTTTGAAAGAGGCAGCCGCTTCAGAATAGGACTTTTCGCCGGTCAGGGCAAGTCCCAGATTATAGTGTGTCGCCGAAGAGGTTGGCTCATATTGAACGGCTTTTCGAAAATGTGCAATCGCAAGTTCAAATCGACGCTCTTGATAACACAAACGCCCCAGCCGACCATGAAGATCGGCCGACTCCGGCTCTACTTTCAGCGCCTCCCGATACGCTCCTATGGCCCCTTCGGGATCTTTCATCACCTTCAAGACCTCCGCCATATTCGCCCAGGCGTCCAGATAGGTCGGATGAATATCCAGGGCACTCTGGACCCACCCCCTGGCCATCCGATAATTCTTCTGTTCCATATGCAGCACACCAATATTGTTATACACCGCTTCGTCTCGGGGGTTGAGGGCAAGCGCTTTTTGATAATATTCCATCGCCTCCTCATAGTGTTCCAGGTGATGGTGTGAATTCCCAATCCGAAGATAAAGCTGGTTAATCGGTCTTCCCAGGGTCACACCCTGCCGATAAAACGCCAGCACTTTTTCATAATTAAGAAGCGCAACATCCATACGCTTTGCCAGCTTGTCCACATCTCCTCTGCGGAAATACATGGCCGGATAATCGGCAAAAAACGGATCGGAAGCATAACTGCTATCGGGGCGAATCACATACAGGATGGGTGCATCCCCCGCACGGACCACGTGCACAATCTCGCCTGGCACCGAACGGTGCTGGCCAAACCGGGTTGTCCCCAAATACAAGTCGGCCGTTTCCGGATCGGTCACACATACAACCCGATCCGGATTGGCCATCAAAGACATCGGTCCAAAAAAACTTCCCAGCCGAATCTTCTTGTCCTGCCGAAGCGATTCCACCCACCGCAGCCCCTGCCGGAAACTGTTATACCAATAATCCGAATCATACCTTTCGGCCGCCCGAGCAACCCCCCCGGCAAACACCCGATTAAAATAAACCGATTCAAAAGGGTGCAGACGAATCATCTCGTAGACCGCAAACCCGAGCAAAATGCCAACCACTCCGAGCGCTTGACGGGTTGGAATACGAGACAACAATACGTCCAACCCCAGTGCTGCAAGCACAACCAGCGGTGGCATCACAAACAACAAATGCCGAATCCCATCGTAGAGTGGCATACGAGAAACCACTGCATAGCCAATTGGGAACAGAGCGCACAAAAGCAAAAGCCCCTGATCCAGCGCCAGCGCACGCCTGCTGACTTGCCCCACCAACCAGCCAATCAGTCCGACAAACACAAATTCCGGAAGCGTCAACCCCAGCCATCGAAACGCGTAAGAACGTGGAATCTCAGTGCTTTGAATATGCTGTCCATCAAACAAACTATAGTGCGGCTCTGAAAATTTCGAAAACGTCTCCATCGCCTGCCACGGCCCTGTGAAAGGATGCACCTGTGCCCAGGGCCAGAAAAGCACCATCACCAAATAAGAGAGCACAAAAATGCAAAGAAACGGGACAACCAGTCGCATTCCCTGTTCGGATCGCCAAAACCAAAGCCCCCCAACCGCAAAACACAACCCCAAATAACCCCACAGGAGCACTCCACCAATCCGAACTCCAAGCGTCAACCCGATCGCCACGCCCGTTTTCACAATCAATCCCCGGGAAAGGTCGGGCATCGCCCGCGAAATCCGAAGCAGGTAGTACACACTCCACAAATAACCCACCGCAAACGGAATATCCTTGGGGTTGTTAAATGCATGCCCAAAATATCGGGGCGTCAACACCAAACAAATCGCCGATAAAAAACCCGCCCGGGATCCGCCCAGCAAACACCCGATCCGATACGCCGCCAGAACACCCAGCCACCCGACCATCGCATTGCACAAATGATTCACATCGTACCGATCCAGAGGGACAACCCCACTCACCCAGTGGCACAGAAGATCAAACACCCCGCCATAAAGCCAGGTATTTTTGGACGCAAACACCGCCCGATCCTGAAAAAAACTACCAACCCACCTGGCAATTTCTGACCCATACCGCACATGGTGATGTTCATCCGCCGTAATCCCATAATCTCGAAACGTCGCCAGGATCACCGCCGCATAAAGCCCCATGAGGGCAAAGGCCGTCTTCTGCCAGACATCCCGTTCGTGCCAGCGAACAAGCGCTCTTAAACGATCTGTCATCACCGTCTCATCGCTTACGACCAGTCCGGCAACCGGGCAATATTGCCACCCTTCACCTTATCCCGGCTGAACATACGCGCGTTCCATTCAATAACCATCATCCCTACTCCTTAACGATCTCCCGTGACTTCAACCAACCGCATCATCACCTTCCCGGAAGGATCGTAAATGGTATGCACATCTTTTTGATCGTACCCTTTCTGCACAAGGTCGACCATCTCCTCAGGCAATAGCATGAGCAAACAGGTCCTGCCCCGTGAAACAAAAGTCTGCAACCCCAAATTATAATATTTCTGAAGCGGCGTTCGGGTATACCGCCAGAGTTCCTGCCGCAAATCGAGCGGCAGCTTTTGATAGGCTTCCGGATCAAACCGGGTATAAAACAGCACAAAAATGTAGGCCGGGAAAGAATACGTCCGGTCGCTAATAATCACCGGATGCTCCTGTTGCTCGGCAACCGCAATCGCTTCCTGCATCCCATATTGCCACCACTTGGCGCTGTAGTTGGGATAATCAACATAAAATAGCTTGCAATATACCAGCACACTCACAGCCGCAACCAGAACCGTCCCTTGCCAGAAAATCCGCCGTTCGCGTTCCGTCCCCAGCCAATCGGCAACCACACAACATCCGTATCCCGACAAAAGCGCAAGCACAGGAACGCCCGCAATGGCCCGGACCGAATGCGACATATCGGTCAGGGCCGCAGGAATCGGATACAGCAACAACCACAACCACACAATCCGACCGTCTCCCCCTCCTTTTCGCCACAGACCCCAGATACCGCACAACACGGTCATCAGCTCAAAATGGTGCAACTGCCCCATCCCGATCAAACTGTGTCGCAAATTGGGATCCCCACTGAAAAATAAAAATCCCGGGCTAAAATAGGAGAGGTAATAAATCAAAATAGAAAGCGGATGCGTTTCCAGCTCCGATTGTGCCCGAGCCATCCCTTCCGGTGCAATCCAGAAACTAAATAAATACCCAAAAATCGCGAGAAAAATCCCCCCCGAAAGCGCTGCCATCCCTCTGTGTTGCCACAACACGCGCCAGTGTAACGCCGCCAAACCCAGCACAAACAGAGGCACAAACACCCGGGCCGCCTGATACGTATGCAAGCCCACGCCGAAAATCAAAGCACACCCAATCAAATATCGAGGGTTCTTCATCCCCTTCAAAAAAAGGTGCATCCCCCAGCAACATAATAATGGCAATAAAATAATGCGAATGCCCCACCGGCTGAATTGAATATGCCAGGGACTGATGGCCAAAAATAAAGCAGCAACCAGCGCCACCCGCCTGTCGAACCAGACCTGCACCATCCCATAAAACGCCCATACTGTCAAAATTCCCAACAGCGCATTGGGCAGCCGAACCGCCCATTCGTTCAGGCCCAGAACAGCCACAAAGGGCACCACCAGATAGCGGTGCAACGCCTCGTCATAATCTCCAAATGATCGGGCAAAAAGCGGCAAAAATTCGCCGTATTGATCTCTCCCGGTTTTCAAAATCGAATACGCGTCGTATCCAATCGATGCCTCATCCGCATGAAACCCGATGGGATGAGATCCCAAAAAGGGCAACCTTAGCAGGCCAGCAAGCACCAGAATCGCGAAAAAAAGAAACCGGTGGTCAGAACGAAAAGAACCCATAATAATCAAGATGGACCCGTCACTTCAATGAGCTTCAACATTTCCTTGCCAAAAGGATCGTACACCGTGTGAACGTCCTGCCAATCATATCCCTTTTTAATAATCTCAATCAATTCCTCCGGCCGTATCAAAACGAGACAGGTCGTCCCTCTTAACACCAGGTTTTGAAGCTGAAGGATATAATACCGTCCCAGAAGGGGCTCACGGGTATATTCCCAGAACTGTTTTCTCAAATGAAGCGGCAGCCGGTGATAGGCAGCAGGATCGTACCGGGTAAAAAATAAAACAAAAATATACGCCGGCGTCCGATCTATCTGGTCGCTAATAATGCACGGTAAAGAACTCTGTTCGGCCTCAGCAATGGCCTCTTTCATCCCGTAATGCCACCAGCCAACCGTGTAGAATGGAGCATCCAAATACAGGATACAAAACATGCCCAGATGAAAGACCATCACAATCGCACTGCCTGTACAAAACGCCTTTTTGGCACCCAGAGGAATCCGACCTTTGAGCGATTCAAACCCATAAGCCGAAAGAATGGCAAAAAGCGGGGCACCCACAATAGCCCGCACAGAGTGATAGGATTCTGTTAACCCCGCCGGAACAGGATACAGTACCAACCAGAGCCAGAGCACGCGGTTGTGCGGCTCCTTTTGCCGGATCAAACCCCAAATCCCTACCGGAATCAAAATCATTTCAAAATGATTCAGCTGTCCGATATTCAGAATACAATGTCGCAGATTGGGGTCGCCACTAAAAAAAAGGAACTCCGGACTGAAATAGGACAGGTAATAAAGCGCAACCAGGAGGGGGTTTGTGCCCAGCTCTGCATGGGCACGACGCATGCCTTCCGGCGAAATCCAGTGCGGAACAAGCGTGCCCAAAAGGGCAAAAAACACCGCAACCGAGACCCATAACCAGATCCGCATTTTCAACAGGTCTCGCCAATAGAAAAAACAAAGCCCCACCAGAAAAGGCGGCAAAAAAACACGTGCAGAAGGATAGGTAACGAGACAAATACCGAACGAGAAAGTGCTCAGGAGAAGGTATGGGGATTTCTTTAAGGCCTTTAAAAAAAACTGAAGCCCCAAACAAAAAAACAACGGGAGCAAGATCGCCCGAATACCCCACCGGCTCAATTGCACATGCCACGGGCTAATCGCCAGGACCAGGGCTGAAAGGTGAGCCAGACCGACACCAAATTGCGTTCGAACCAATCCAAAAAGTGCCCAGACAGTCAACACACCCGCAACCGCTGCCGGCAACCGCGTTGCCTCTTCGGTCAAGCCCAGTGCCCAGACAAAAGGAACTGCAAAATATCGGTAAAGCGCTTCGTCATAATCGCCAAACGAACGCGTGTACAAAGGTAAAAATTCGCCGTATTGATCCCGGCCGGTTTTCAACAGAGAATAGGCATCGTATCCCATCGCTGCTTCATCTGCATGGAATCCGACCGGATAGGAAGACAAGTACGGGATTCGCAACAAAGCAGCGACCAGCAAAATGCCAATCAGAAAGACCCGATCCTTGTTTTTTTTCTTGAGCTGTTGAACCGATATCAACAAAATTTCCTCACCGAGTGCCGTAATACGTCATCAAACACTGGTCCATCGCCCACGACGTTCGCGCCCCACTCTCACCGGTCGAGTCGCATGTCCCTTTCCCTAAAAGTTCATCCACAATCGTCTGCTCCAACGGCTGACTCACATGCGGTGGATTGGGTGCCGAGATCGCCTCTTCCTTGCCGTCCTTTTTCAAAACAATATCCGTGTCCGAAAATATCGGCGTCTGCAATTCTCCCTCCGTCCCTGTAAACGTAATCCGATTATCCCCATGGTCGGCATTAAAATTCCACATCCCCGTGCCCACACACCCCGACTCAAACTCAAAGCTCGCCGCCGTCGCATCCTCCGCCGCATACGCCCCGCCCGTGTTCACCGCAAACCCACCAATTCGTCGAATCGGACTGATCAGAAAATCCAGAATATCCAGCCCGTGGGAGGCCAGATCTAGAAACGCACCCGCACCGCCAATGGCCGGATCATACCGCCAATTCTTCGCCTTCTCCCCCGTCGCCAATCGGTTGTAATGCACAATATGAACCGCCGTCACGGTCCCAATCGCACCCCCCTGCAACAACTCCCGCACCTTCAAAAAGCGGGGCAGGGCCCGTCGATAATACGCCACAAAAAGCGGCACGTTGTTGGCCTGAAACGCCTCCAACATTTGCACACACTCTTTGTGGTTCATCGCCATCGGCTTCTCCATCAAACAGGGTTTGCCTGCTGCCGCTACCTTCAACCCCAATTCAAGATGCGACGACGGCGGCGTGGCAATATACACCGCATTCACCTCCGAATCCCCAAGTACCTCATCCGCATTGTCCGACCACCGATCCACCCCGTGTCGCTTCGCAAAATCCTCCGCCTTCGCCCCATCTCGCCGCATCACCATCACCAGTTCCGACCCCTCCGCCTTATACAACCCCGGCCCACTCTTGACTTCACACACATTCCCACATCCCACAATCCCCCATTTTACGGTTTCCATACGCACCACCTTAGTCTCGAAATCTCAGTTTTAAAATCCTCGCCACCCGAACCATCTCTTCCGCCGTCAACACATTCTGATACCGATCCAACAGATCCAGCGTCTCCGAATCAAACCCCGGCGATTCCGGCAGACGCACGCCCTCCGGCACCAACCGCTCCAGATAAGCTTTCAGCACCGACCCTGCCTGCGTTTCCTGACTCGGCAACGGCGCGAACACTGCCGCGAAACTATCAAACTTCGTCCCCCCCGGAAAAATCTCCCCATCCGGCACCGGATAAATCCCCACCCTCGGAAACGCCGCCCGCCCCGAATTCAACCGCGCCAGCATCTGTGTATTCAACCGCCTCGAAAGCTCCGACCCCGACAACGCCAACCCCGAATCTACCAGCACCTGCTGCATCGCCACCAGCGACAACACCGCCGCCCCGATCAACTCCTCCTCCTGCCCCGTCGAAAAATCCTCCTGCAACGCCAACCGTGCGAACACCGGGCCGAAAAGCGCAAACGCCTCACTTCGATACCGCTCATCAAACACCCCTTGTCGCCCTCCCAACACCTGCTCCCGCAACTCCGCATAATCCCCGGACACCACCGTCCCAAAATCAACCGTCTCCGAACGATTCACAACCGCCCGAATCGCCGGTTCTGCCAAAGTTCCCGTCAACGATACCAGTCCCGCCCGAAGCGTTGGATTCGAAATCTTAGCAACGGTCGCCGAATCGGAAAACACGCGTAGCGCATTCTGAACCTTAGATTCCTTTTCACCATTCCCTGAAAATCGCGTGTTTAAAAACGCTTCTAATTCAGTTCGAGCATCCGATTCGCTCAACTCACTACCAGAAGCTGGCACCAATGCCGTCGCAGCCGGATAGGCACCGGTCGTAAACAAATTGGCGTCTGCTGGAGAAAAAGGTCGCAACCCTAAAGTTGCTTCAGCAGGGGAGAAAGGCGAGGAAAGCGTAATAGATCCAAATGGGGTTTTATATGCATTCAGAATACCAAACGCCCACATTTCAGCAGAAAATACGCTTCCATCTCCGACCAAACCTGATACTCTCACATCGACAATTCCCTCCAACAAATTTGTGAGTTCCAAATTTTCAAACTTGAGCGGACGAAAAATCGTATGACCTGACGCCAAATCAATCATGGGGCTCTGTATACTGAGATTTCTTTCCAAATCAACATTAGCCGGTCTCAAAGACGTTGAAAACTGCAACTTGACCTGGGTCAGCCTCTGTGGTTTTTCATCCACAAATTGTTGTTCAATACGAGCTTGCTCTTTTATATGGACCGAATCTATAGATAAACAAATTTCACCATTGAATGAAGGTATGAATAAGATAAAATCAGAAAAACCAATTTCACCATTACTATCGATATCAAATACCGGTTGAAAGTTAATGCTGATTACTCTTCCTTGAAAACTTGAAGCAAACGCAATAAAATCCTCAAAATCCTCAATACAAGGTGTAGAAGGATTTGTGGGTTGACTCCAAGAAGGAACTACAGCAAAAATGTTCAGAGAAAAAATCAGCAATGGGATTGTATATCGCCTCATAGCCTAAAGAACCTTTCCCTCCCAATTCCCCATCGTCCCCATTTCCTTCAAATGCCTCACATCTCCCCACTGCTTCAACGTCCAAACCCCATCTGCAATCTCAAAAATATTTACCCCCGCATTAAACAACTCAAAATCCTTTTCCGCCTCCAGGGTCATCCCCTTCGCCCTCCATCATTTCGATCCGACCTAACTCAACATAACCCCAACTCATCAATTTTCCAAGCCCTCCTGACACACAAAAAGGCAGACGCAAATCATTCACGCCTGCCTTTGCAAAACCAAATTCCCCCTTCTCTTCAGGAGAAGGGGACAGGGGGTTAGGTCACGCACTATCCTTCTCCGCCGCCCGCCTCAAAAACGTCGGATATTCCAGGTCATCCAGCGACATATCGTCTGTCGAAAGGTCCGACCCGTTCAAATCCTGCACTTGCGCTTCCCCCTCGCCTTCGTCCTCTGTCGCCGACTTCCGCATAAATGCCGGCATATCCTGCCTCAACCGCAATTGCTTTTCCCCTCTGGCGGCCGTCGGTCCAAACGACTGGGTCCGCACGGGCTCGGCCTTGGCAAACCCGGTCGCGATCACCGTCACCCGCAACTCATCGCCCATGCTATCATCCAGTACCGTTCCCCAGATGATATTCGCCTCGTCGCCCACCGCCTCGGTCACCAGAGATACTGCAGCATCCACTTCAAACAGCTTCAAATCGCTCCCGGCCGAAATATTCACCAGCACGCTCTTGGCGCCTGCCACCGACACATTGTCTAAAAGCGGACTGTTCAGTGCCTTCTCTGCCGCATCCACCGCTCGGTTTTCACCCACCGCATCGGCCGTGCCCATCAACGCGTCGCCCCCTCCCTGCATCACGGTGCGCACGTCGTTAAAGTCCAGGTTCACCTCACCCGGAATCGTAATCAAATCCGAAATCCCCCGCGTGGCCTGCAGCAAAACATCGTCGGCCATCCGGAAGGCATCCCGCAGCGTCGTATCTTTCGACGAAATGGCCAAAAGCCGCTGGTTCGGAATAATAATCAGTGTATCGGCCGAGGCCTTCAACATATCAATCCCGGCATCGGCATTCCGCATCCTGGGAATCCCCTCCATCATAAACGGCTTGCTCACAATCCCCACCGTCAGCGCCCCGGCCTCTTTGGCAATATCCGCTACAATCGGAGCGGCCCCCGTGCCCGTGCCGCCCCCCATCCCGGCCGCCACAAAAACCATGTCCGATCCGGCCAGCACCTCGGCCACCCGATCTCGATCTTCTTCAATCGCCTTGGCCCCCAGTTCCGGATTGGCTCCTGCGCCCAGCCCCCGGGTCACGTTCTGCCCGATCTGGAGCCGGTTGGATGCCTGGGACAATTCCAGATCCTGCTGATCGGTATTGATTGCAATAAATTCCACACCCTGAAGGTCGGCATCAATCATGCGATTGATCGCATTTCCCCCAGACCCGCCCACGCCCACCACCCGGATCTTGGCCTGACTGTCATTGTCCACAATCGAAAACGTTACCACGGGACGCCCTCCTGTTTGTAAGGTAAAATGCAGAACCGCTTTCGGAAAAGGCCCCACCTTTCCCATAGCCTACACCCTGCGCTTTAAAAGAAATTCTTTACCCACCGTTTCATCCGACTCAAGATCGACTCAAAAAAGTCCCCATCTTCCGAAATCATTCTCCGATGGCGATGGTGGACCCCAAATTGTATCAATCCCACCCCTGTCGCATAAAGCGGCTGACTCACCGCATCGGCCAGCCCCGTAATGCCCCGGGGTTGGCCCACGGTTACCGGCATTCCAAACACTTCTTCGGCCAGTTCGGCACACCCTTCCAGCATCGATCCGCCACCGGTGATCACCACACCGGCCGCCAGAAGATCGGCATAGTCTGTGCGTCGAATCTCCCGATGCACCAGCGTGAAAATCTCCTCCATCCGGGCCTCAATAATCGCCGCCATCTCCCCCCTCGGGACCTGAAACGACGGCCTGCCCGCCACACCTGCCACCTCCACCGTCTCGGAGGGTTCTACCAGAGAACGCAGAGCACACCCATGCTCGCGCTTCAACACCTCGGCCTGCTTCCAGGGTGTGCGCAATCCAATTGCCACATCGTTGGTCACATTCTGTCCGCCCAACCCGACCACGGCGGTATGCCGAATCGATCCGTCATAAAACATCGCCAGATCGCTCGTACCACCGCCCACATCCACCAGTGCAACCCCCATCTCTTCCTCGTCGGGCGTGAGCACCGAATAGCTCGACGCAATCGGCTCCAAAACCAGATCCACCACCTCCACTCCCGCCCGACGAATGCTCTTGCAAATATTCTGGGCCGATGTCACCGCACCGGTCACAATATGCACGTCGGCTTCCAACCGAACGCCCGACATTCCGATCGGATCTTTGATCCCCGGCTGATCGTCCACCACAAACGACTGCGGCAACACATGCACAATCTCCCGGTCCATTGGGATGGATACCGCCTTGGCCGCCTCAATCACACGCTCTTCGTCATGGGTCGTGATCTCATTGTCCGGCCCCGACACAGCCACCACCGCCCGCGTATTCACACTTCGAATATGATCGCCGGCAATGCCTGCATACACCGCCTCGATCCGAGTCCCCGACATCTGCTCGGCCTCTTCAACCGCCGTTCGAATCGACTGCACGGTCTTCTCCACATTCACCACCACGCCCCGCTTCAACCCATCCGATGGACTGTTGCCCACACCCGTAATTTTGATCTGGCCGCTGTCCTCCACCTCCGCCACAATCGCACAAATCTTGGTTGTGCCGATATCGAGTCCAACGATCCGGTCGCCTGCCATGCGCATTTCCCTTTCAAAAACTGATGGACCTAAAACAAATCGCTGGACCGCCAATGCAAACAGCGGCAACGATTCTTGCCCCAAAGAATGAACTTAGTGTTTCGAACGCACCTCAATAGAAACCAGTTGAGCCTCAACAGGCGCCCGTTTTCCCACCACAACCTGATCCAGATAGCGAAGATCCAGATACGCCAACCCCAGACTCCGTTGTGTCGCAGCCCGCATATAGGCCCTGAAATTTTGAACCTGGCGATCGACATGTGCAAACGCCATGCGGACCTCCAGATGATCGCCCACCAGATAAACCGTTGCTACGCCGGGCGAACGAACCTGGATTTCAGACACATCGCGCCAGAAAGCTGCATCTGCAACCTTCAAATCGTGTACAAACCGGGCCAGTTTTTGTACTCCCGGTAAAACCCCATTCGAGTCGGCCTGTAATCCAGTCACCACCGGCAAATCCAAAGAGACCTGGGGTAGGGGAAACAACAAACCGTTTCGACAGATGCCCTGGAGTCCATCGGAGGTTTTCACCAGAGCAATAGGTTCGCGCTCCTTCAAAGAAATGACCAGGGTTTCGGGCGGTTCTCGCCGCAGCAACACCCGCTCAATAATCGGCTGGGCCTGAAGTCGTTCGGTTGCCGAGGCCAAATCGCATGCAAACAGATTGCCGCCCACCGAAAGTGCCGACCAGGCAACCACCTCTTCTTCGGGCAACAATCGATTGCCATCCACATCAATCTTTTCCATCAAAAACAACTCGGAATGTACCAGCGACGGATAGGCATTTTGGATCCCCACCACCAGCAATCCCAAAAGTGCCAGCGTGGCCATCCACCGCATCAGCGATTTCTGAGAAGGTGGCCGTTTGGTCGTTGCAGGCGTTCGAAAAACCGTTCCCCCATTTTGAAGGGATGTAGAAAAAATAGGTGTGTGTCTTGGCATAAACCCTCCTCTTTCTGGAATTCCTCAAAATATGGTCTAATGCGATTCAAAACC
>JAPUJS010000272.1 GCA_027296045.1 bacterium
CAGGTGGAGGGATCAGACAGAGAGCACAAAGGAACCGGGTTGGGGCTGTCGATCACAAAGCAGTTTGCAGAGCTATTAGGCGGGTCGATCCGCGTGCAGAGCGAAGTGGGCAAAGGGAGTGTGTTTACGGTGCGGGTGCCGGTGGCTTACAGGGAAGGGTGAGTCGCGAGTGTCTTTCTGTGGAGGCATCAAAATGGATCCATTTCACCTGAGAGTGTGGCAGCATCTCTGAGACCCCTTGTCCGACTCCCCGGCATCAAAATGATAGGAGAATGCGCTATGGCAGATACCTTGTTTCCCACGACCGTCATCGGCAGCTTACCCCGGCCAGCCTGGGTGCGCGAGCTGATTCTGGACCGCAAGGACGGGCGGCTTTCCGAGGAAGAAGCGGACCGCCTGCTGGGCCGGGCAATAGAGGGGGCGCTGCTGCTGCAGGAACGCGCGGGCCTGGACGAGATCACGGATGGCGAATGGCGCCGGGAAAGCTATGTGAAGGTCTTTGCCGAACGCGTGCGGGGCTTTGAACCCGATCTGAATCCCAGCGGGGGATTGCCCTACCCGGCCGTGGTGGCCCCGGTCGAGTATTACCGGCCCATCGCCACCGATGAAGTGCGTTTCGTCCGGGCGCTGACAAAGCGGCGTATCAAAGCCACCCTACCCTCTCCCTATATTATCGGCCGGCGGATGTGGCATCCGGAGCTCTCGAAAGCGGCCTACCCGACTCGCGAACAGCTTATGGCCGATTGTGTGCCGATCCTGCGGCAAGAAATCGAGGCGGTTCGGGAGGCCGGGGCAGACACGGTGCAACTCGACGAACCCTGGCTCAGTACGATGGTCGATCCTCAATTCCGTGACAAAGAGCAGGTCACCGATGTGGACTACGAGATGGATCTGTGTGTGGATTTGATCAACCAGACGCTGGACGGCATCGAAGGTATTGCGACCGGGATGCATTTGTGCCACGCGCATTTCGACCGAAAGCACGGCTCTGAAGGGCCCTATGATCTGATCATGCCGGCACTGGCCAGGGTGCGGGTGGGTACGATCTCGATGGAATATGCCACCCCGGTTTCCGGCGGCCTGGCATCTCTGGCAGCATTTCCCGAGCAAGTGCGGTTGGGCCTGGGATGCATTGACCATTGTGAGCGGCAAGTGGAAACGCCGGAGCAGGTGGTCGCCCGGGTGGAAGAAGCGATGCGTTATGTGGACAAAGAACGCATCACGCTGCATCCGGACTGCGGTTTCTCACCGTCGGTTCAAAATCCGATGGACCTGGACGAAGCGTATCTGAAGCTCAAGGCCATGTGCGAGGCGGCAAAGTTGCTTCGCACACGCTATGTCTGATGATTTGATCCTAAAACAGATGTTGGGCCACCACGGAGCCGGGTGTGTGTAGATCACCTGTCAGCAGAGGCAACCATGGACCGGATTTGGGAATGGGAGACATTCAAGGGAGATGCGCCACAGGGGGATGATGTGACCTGTGTGGTCGTCCGGGTCGAAGGCTCGACGTTTACGGTGCGGGTGCCGGTGGTGTATCAGGAGGCCTGAAAAAATAATCGAGCACGACAAAGCCCCGGTGATGGGATCGCCGGGGCTTTTCTTTGGCCAAAATTATCAGATCTTCGTCACTCACCTCCAGCCTGCACTCTATCTTCACCCTGATGTCTCAAAGGGCAATTCGGCCGATGGAATTTCTGTTTCACAAAACGAAAGAACCTGGTCGTAAATTGTTTGCCCGTTCAGTTCCCGATAATAGGCAAACAGATATTCGTTCATATACCCCGCCCACTTTCCCCCTCGTTCCTCTGCCCAGGCACAAATCTTCGCGTCACTCCCGGTAACACCATACCAGTCCTTCGCCATTTTCCGCACCCACGTGTCCACAGGCACTGCATCCAATCGATCCAGCGAAAACAGGTCAATACACTTTGCAACTTTGAGACCTACACCACTGCCTGACAATTCGTATAAGCCCTGACCAACCTCTTGCCAGACTCCCAGGTCCCAACTCCGATCCATATCTTCCAACTGTTCCGCCATATAACGGGCAGCCATGGCGACTCGCTCCGACCGCCAGCCAAACTTATGCCTTCTATAATAGTCTCCATTCAGGTCAGACAGAGCCTCTGGCCTGGGAAAAGTCCAATACCGTTCGCCTAAAAACAAAATGCCTTCTCCCAAAATCCTGGCCAGAAAATTAATCCTCCGCTTGGTGAGATTCATGTGCGCCTGGACAGACAGGATATAGGAAATCATGCACTCAAAAGGATCTTGCCGAACAAAACGGAGTCCTCTCAGAAGCCCCCTGGCTTTTCTCAAATGTCGGTCTTGGCGTGGAACACGGACCCTGGGTGCTTCGTCTGTTCGTAAATACCAGACCAGAAAATCCCGGACGCCCATCTCCCCCGCATACGTCTTTACACCTTCGGCAGAGGCTTTAAACGCGATCCGGTCTCCCTTCTGCCTCAGATGAAATGCTGTCCCATACGCAATCCCCTTCCACCATCCATCTGCATCTCTCCCCCAACGAAACACCTGTCCCGACCCCAGGGTATGGCCCAGTTCAAAATCGGGACCCGTGATTTCGCCTTCCCACACGCCTGCTTGAACAACCTGCTGCCGATCACGCCTGGGCCGGGTGGTTCGATCCTGGCATTGGACCCTGGCATAGCACACGCGACAAACTTCCAGCCCGGGTCCAAAGGTTCCAAAACAGTGTGGAAATTTGCGGTTCATACCAAGAGGATACGCATTTCAACTTTTCTGTGCAAGTACCCCGTTTCACCGGTTGACCTTTACCCGGAATCGCGTATATTCACAACAAAACCAGAATCTCCTTGACGATGGGGGTCCCAATGAGAAAACCACGCCTGCGTACACCCGATGGAAAACCCCAGCTCCGAAGTCTGGATGACATCCTCCGCGAGGCCGTAAACGACAAGGAGATGGCCAACCTGCCTGGCAAGGGCAAACCGCTGGATTTGACCAGATACTTCGCCTCAGGCGAGGCCCATCGAATGGCCAACAAGATCCTGAAGGACAACCAGGTTCTCCCGCAGCATTTACAAGACCGCAAAGATGCCGAAACCCACACCAGAGCAGCAACAGATCTCTTAGAGCAGACAAAAGCCACACTCGCAGAAAGGCTACAAGCAATCCAGGAAGCGGCTCACCCCCTTGTGTCCAGTTTTCCAGATCGTTCATCCGTTCTGGAAAAGCTGGGCCTCGAAAGCTGGCCCGATTGTTTCCCGGAGCCCTCCAACGCCCCCGTCAAAAATCTTCCCGAGCTTCAAGAACAGGGAGAACAGCTCGCACAATTAATGACCCAGTACAATGCCCGGATCAAAGCATTCATTCGTTCGTATCTGGAACACTTGACCCGTGTTCAGGAAAGCATCCAGAGCTACCAAAAGCAAACCCTCTTCACCAGAGGCCTCACACCCACACCTTCCGGCCTTCGAGGAATCAACCTTTCTGAACGAGAAATCGAAATCCGCACGGCCTTCCCCTTCCTTCCACAATTCCCCGAAGATTTTCCCCAACGCCTTAAATCCTACCTGAAAAAATACCGCCCCTCTATCTGGCAACGCCTCTTCTAGCCCCAAACGACAGGCTTGACCTGGGGAAAATAAATATTTATACTGTAAGTAAGTAGTTGCTTCTTACCCTTTTCTTCAGGTACCCACTTTGGCAAATTCCTCTACAAATGGAACACCGACCCTTGAGCCCGTTCCTCAAGACATTCTCTCAGAATTAGCGGACCATATATCGGAAGCAGATCTGCGCCTGTCTATTGACACAGACCTGCGCCTGGACGGCACCTTCGGGTCTTCCTGGCTTCTGGCCACCGATCAACACCTGATTGCCTTCAGCCCAAACGACCCCCCGGACATTGTCAAAACCCCTTTGGACCAGATTAACCGCGTCGAAATCCAGGACTTTCCGGGCGCAAGCGCGCTCAAAATTCGCACCAGCACCGAGGGCACAACCGTCGCCCGATTTTCAAAATCGCTCCATACAAAATTTGACAGTATCCCGGACCAGCTTGCCGACCTGATCCGGGAAGCCCGCCCTTCAGACGACAATGGAAAGATTGTCAAGGGTCACCTGGCCAAACGCGGCACTCAAAAGCGGTGCGATTCCTGCGGAACAGTCATCCCTCACTGGATGGGCGTCTGCCCCGCCTGTCTGGACACCCGCAAACTCCTGACCCGCCTGCTCAGCTACGGCCTTCCCCATTGGAAACTCGCGACTCTGAGCCTCATCCTCCTGCTTACGGCAACCTTCATTTCGTTAACCCCGCCCCTGCTGATGCGATCCTTGATTGATGACGTGCTCATCCCCACCACCAACTCCCAGCTCACCTCCGAATCCACCTGGCTGAGTTCGATTACCGGTCTGCTTTCGCTGCCACAAAACAACAGCACCTATCTCAGTATCCTGGTCGTCATCCTGCTCTTGATCAACCTGAGCCAGAACGGGCTTCGGGCGCTTCGGACCTATATTTTGTCTATCATCGGTCAGAAAGTCACCTTTGACCTTCGCAACGAAGTCTATCAACACCTGCACCGCCATTCCCTCAGTTTTTACAACGAGCGCGAAACCGGTCGGATTATGGCCAGCATCACCCACGATGTCGGCCGCTTGCAAGATTTCATCAGCGACGGACTTCAGGAAATCATTCGCAATATCTTCACCCTTCTGATCATCTGCATCATCCTCTTCACCCTCAATGCCAAACTGACCCTCCTGGTCCTGCTACCAACTCCCCTCCTCGTCATCACCACATTGCAATTTGGGGAACGCCTCCACAAAATCTACCGCCGCCTCTGGCGACGCTACTCCGGCATCAGCGCCCTTTTGGCCGATACCATTCCGGGCGTTCGGGTCGTCAAAGCCTTTGCCCAGGAACACCGGGAGGTCGAAAAATTTAAGGTGCGAAGCTATGACCTGTTGGAAGGAGAAATACGGGTCGCAGGCGTTCGCAGCATCTTTTCGCCCATCATGGGTTTCATCACCTCTTTGGGCACACTCATCGTCTGGTGGCTGGGTGGTCATGCTGTGCTGGACAACACCCTCACGCTGGGTGACTTCGTCGCCTTCACCTCCTATATGTGGCGCTTCTATGGACCCGTCGAAAGCCTTTGCCGACTCAACCACCGCTTTCAACGGGCCGGCACCTCTGCAGAACGCGTTTTCGAAGTGCTCGATATCCAACCCGACATTGTCGATCGTTCCGCCGCCGTGACCATGCCCCCGATAGAGGGCGAAGTTCGCTTCGAGAATGTCACCTTTTCCTACGAGCCTGGAAAACCGGTCATTCAGAACTTGACCTGTACCATCGAACCGGGCGAGATGATCGGTCTGGCAGGACACAGCGGGGCCGGAAAAAGTACGCTCATTAACCTGATCTGCCGATTTTATGATGTCCAGGAAGGGGCGGTTCTGATCGACGGGCACGACATCCGTGATGTCACCCTGAAATCCCTGCGAAACCAGATCGGGGTTGTGCTCCAGGATCCATTTCTGTTTAATTCCCCCATCGCCGATAACATCGCCTATGGCAAACCCGACGCTTCTCTCGAAGAAATCATCGGAGCCGCCAAAGCGGCCAACGCACACGATTTTATCCTCAAGCTCCCAGATAGCTACGACACCCCCGTGGGAGAACGAGGGGTCCGCCTTTCGGGCGGAGAACGCCAGCGCATCTCGATTGCCCGGGCGATCCTTCGAAATCCCCGCATCCTGATCCTGGATGAAGCCACTTCCAGCATGGACACCGAAACCGAATCCCAGATCCAGGAAGCCCTGCACCGCCTCATCCAGGGCCGCACCACCTTCGCCATCGCCCACCGCCTCTCCACCCTCAAACACGCCAACCGGCTCCTGATTCTCGAAAACGGCGAACTGGCCGAAATCGGCACGCACGACGAACTCATCGCACAAGACGGAATCTACGCCCGCCTGTGCCGGATGCAGACCGAATTGTCCAAACTCCGAGTCTGGTAATCTATACGCGAATCATTGGGTGATATATGAACAACGAACTCACATCCGAACTGAACCTGCTGGACCCTTCCCGCATCCGGCTTTCCCTGGACGACTTCGAAGACCTGGTCCTGGAACTGGACGGATAATCTCACAGTCCTATTACCGCCAACAGACCGTTTCCGCTCCAGGACCCTAATCGGCTCATCCAGCTCAAAGATGCAGACGGAGAGGAAATCGGGCTCATCCCCTCGCTAAAAGACCTGGATCGGGAGTCCCGCAAAACCCTGGAAAATACGCTCGACCAGGCCTACTTTATGCCCCAGATCCTTCGAATCGATCGCATCGAATCCAATTTTCACATCCCCACCTGGCACGTGGAAACCGACCGGGGCCCGCGATCTTTCGAAATCCCCAGTTCCCGGCGGGACATCCGTGTCCTGGGCGAAGGTCGTGTGCTGATCCGAGATGCCGACGGAAATCGCTATGAAATTCCCGACTATCGCCACCTGGACCCTGCAAGTCGAGCATTTGCCGAAACCTTGATTTAACAATATATTATGCGTATATTCCTGCCAGCCCGATGAAAACTCGGGAAGGGTCCAAAAATGATTGGTATTTCAGGAACATTTTTCTTAAAATTTCCGTCAAAGGACTAACTCACCATCTCACTTTTCCCCACTTATTCGGCAAATCGTCCTGACAACTGTAGACTGAGGGCAGGTCATGAAACTTTCCGAATATTCCATCAAAAAGCCGATTACCACAATCATGATCTCACTCAGTGTGATGGTCATGGGCTTGATTTCTCTCTCCCGCCTTCCCCTTGAATATCTGCCGAGTGTCAGTTTTCCTTTCCTCGCCGTGAGTATCAGTTACCCCTCCTCCTCTCCAGAAGAAGTCGATCGCCTCATCACCCGCCCCGTGGAAGAGGCCCTTGCAACGCTGTCGGGTGTTGTCAGTTTCAGTTCCCGGTCCAGCAGTACAGGCTCTTCGATCCGAATGGAATTTCCGTTCGGCGCCGATATGGATTTGGTCTCCATCCAGATCCGGGACAGACTGGACCAGGTCCGCAGCTTATTGCCCGACGATGTGGAACGGATCAATATCGAGCGGCGCAATACCGAAGATTTTCCCATTCTGGAATACTCGATCACCTGGCTGGGAGAAGACCAGAGTGAGTTGCTCAATGTCTATGAACAGACCATCCTGCCTCGCATCCAGCGCATCAACGGGGTTGCCAGCGTCGAACTGGAAGGAATAGAAGAAAAAGCGCTCCTGGTAAACGTCGACCAGAGCAGAATGAATGCCCACGGCATTGACTTCCGCTCCATCAACAATGCCATCAGCAGGAATAACACCAACATTTCTGCAGGCTATGTCAACGATGCTTCCCGAAGACTTCCGGTTCGCGCAATGGGTGAAATTGAGGCCGTCGAACAAATTCGAGACATGCCGTTGCGAAATGACATTAATATCGGAGATGTCGCCTCCGTCTCGCACGATTTTACGGAAGTCACCCGATTCGAACGCCTGGACGGGAATAAATCGGTGAACCTGGAAATCCAGAAATCGTCCACAGCCAACCTCCTGGAAACGGTGCAGGCCGTCAAGGCAGAAATGAATGCCATCCTGGACGAGATCGGCAAAGATAAAATCAAGGCCCACACCGTCCGGGACCGCTCCATTGACATCACCCAGGGCATCACAGGCCTGTCGCAATCTGCCTTGACGGGTGGTGTTCTGGCCATTGTGGCCATCTTCATCTTCTTGCGCAACTTCCGATCCACGATCATTATCGGTTCTGCCATCCCCATCTCGGTCCTCTGTGTCTTTATGATCATGTTCCTCCTGCGCCAGTTTGCAAATTCCACACTCACGCTCAATCTCATCTCCATGATGGGCTTGATGGTGGCCATTGGGATGCTGGTGGACCCGGCTGTTGTAGCCCTTGAAAATATCTACCGGAAGCGTTACGACGAGGGCCTGAACGCCTGGGATGCCGCATTAGAGGGTGCCGAGGAAATCGGCATGCCCGTGCTTGCCGCTTCCCTGACCACGATTTGTGTGTTTATCCCCATGATTTTCATCGCCAATTCCTTTTCTTCTCTCTTTATGAAGGATTTTGCAATTACGATCGTTGTGTCCGTGATTGCTTCTTTCTGCGTTGCCCTCACACTGGTTCCGCTTGCAGCATCCCGTGCCTTCAAAAGCGAAACGAACTCCCAAGACCGCGTTCTGAAAAGCTTCGTCTTCACACTGGCCTTCGGTGCTCTTGCTTATCATATCTACACAACAGGTGTCCAGAAATCACTCACCTGGGCCCAGGAAAGCATCATTGGGCTGGCCAGCGGCCTGACGACAATGACCTGGGTTAGCCTGACGCTCCTTCTGGGAGCGATCGGATTTGTCTGCTATCGCTATCGCCATATCGGCATCAAAACCCTGTATGCCCGGATCATCACGACCACATTGCGCTACCGCTGGACGACCGTGACCGTGGCCTGTATCTTACTGGGGGTCGGATTTCACCTCTATAGTCAGCTCGAAGTACGGTCTTCGAGACGCGCACCCAACCGGGCCGTCCGGATCACCGTGGAAATTCCCAGAAGCTTTAGCATTGAAGAAGCACGTGAGGTCTTCACACGAGCCGAAGCTGCCCTGATCCCACACAAAACGGAACTGGACATTGAAGCCATTGGAAGTCGCTACAGCACCCGGGGGCGGGGCCGTCGGGGAGGAAATCGGATAACCCTTTATCTCACGCCTGCCGAAGAAAGTACCTTAACCACCGGCGAGGCTCAAAAACGTGCCCTGCGCCTGTTGCCCAGAGACATCCCCGGCGTTCGGTTCAAAACAGGCGGCTTTGGGCGCAGTTCAGCCGTGGGTGCAGGAATTGAGCTCAAGGGCCGTGACGAAATCGTGTTGGCCATGCTGGCCGAAGATGTGGAACTCGGCATGCAGGGCATGCGCGGCGTGCATGAAGTTGAAACCAGTCTGGAATCTGGTGACGAAGAGATTCGGGTGACCGTCAACCGTCAACGCGCCCAGCGCTATGGCCTTTCGCCCTTCCAGGTTGCAAACACCATCGCCCAATCCCTGGGCAGCCGGGGCGGCAGCAAGTTCAAAACCCCCAACGGCGAAATCGATATCACCGTTCAGCTTCGGGAAGAAGATCGTAAAACCCTGGAGCAGCTTAAAAATGCCAGCTTTGAAAGCAGCCAGGGCGGCATGGTCACCTTTTCGAGTGTGGCCGATTTCAACTATCAACCGGGTCGCCGGTCCATTCGCCGGGAAGACCGGATGTCGACGGTGACCGTCTTTGCCAACACGGAAGCCGAAGATGCACTCAGAATCGGGCGAATGATGCGCGGTCGCATGCAAAGTGTTCCGCTGCCCAACGGGTATGCATGGAAAATGGACCGGGGGTTCCGACGCCTCTCCCGGGAACAGGGGGATACCGACTTTACAATGTATTTTGCGGTGCTCCTGATCTACCTGATTATGGCCTCCCTCTTTGAATCCTACATTCACCCCTTTACCATCCTCTTCTGCATCAGCTTTGCATTTGTCGGCGTCGCCATCGGCTTCTACACCCTCGGTATAGCCCTGGACAGCAGTGCCATGTCCGGGCTGCTGGTCCTGTTTGGCATTGTGGTCAACAACGGCATTGTGCTGGTCGATCACATCAACCGATATCGACACCAGGGCCTTTTCCGCCGAGACGCCATCATCCGTGGTGGGACCGACCGACTTCGCCCCATCATGATGACGGCGACCACCACCATCATCGGCCTGGCGCCCCTGGTGATCCCGATGCTCTACGGCACCGCCGAAGGCAATGCCAGACGCTGGGGACCGATCGGGCTGGTCGTCGTCTGTGGATTGGCATTCTCCACGGTGCTCACCTTGATTCTGCTGCCCACCGTTTATTCCCTCATGGACGACCTGTCCCGGTATGGCAAACGGATTTTTGCCACGGCAAAAACGGCATAACATCATTATTTTCAAACAAAAAAGGGATTGGATGCCTCATTTGAATGCGTCCAATCCTCTTATTTTTCGCCCAGACACTTGTTGAAAAAATCGTTGACTTTCGTCTCCAAAATCGCTACATTTATTTATGTAAGTAAGCATTTGCTTTTAATCTAATAATAGGACCCCCTATGAATCTTTCTGAATTTGCCATCAAAAAACCCATCACCACCATGATGGTCGCCCTCAGCGTCATGGTCCTGGGCCTTATTTCCCTCTCCCGCCTTCCTCTCGAATACCTGCCCAATGTCGACTGGCCAGCCATGTATATCACTGTCGAGTATCCTTCCTCCTCACCCGAAGAGATCGACAGGCGCATCACCCGGCCCCTCGAAGAAACCCTGGCCACGCTTCCCGGCATCAAAAGCATCGGTTCTAGTTCCTACGGCACCCGCTGTTATGTCCGCGTGGAATTTGGTGTAAATACCGACTTTGATATGGTGGCCGTCCAGGTGAGAGACAGGATCGACCAGGCCCGCGCCCTGTTGCCAGACGACGTTGAACGCATCGAAATCAGACGCTACAGTGGCGACGACCGGCCCATCCTGGAATATTCCATGACCTGGCTCGGGGAAGATCCCGACGAACTTGCACGCGTCTATCACAACACCCTCTTGCCCCGACTTCAGCGCATCCAGGGCGTCGGCAGCGTCGAGATTGATGGCCTGGAAGAAAAGGTCCTCCTGGTGGATGTGAACCAGAACCTTCTGAATTCCTACAACCTCGACATCCGCACCATCAACCGGGCCCTGCGCAACAACAACAGCAATGTCTCAGCCGGTTATGTCAACGACGCCGAGCGACGTCTGAGCGTTCGCACCATCGGAGAGTTTGAGGAGGTAGATCAGATTCGCAAGCTGCCCCTCACTCCCACCCTTGACCTCAAGGATGTGGCCCGCGTCATCTACGACTTTCCAGAAAAAACCTCCTTCGAACGCCTGGACGGCAAAGATTCCGTGGAACTCGAAATCCGAAAGTCGTCCACTGCAAATCTGGTCGAAACCGCAGCCCTGGTCATCCAGGAAATGAAGGTCATCCAGGAAGAAATCGGCCCCGACAAGCTCCACTTCCACCTGATTCGAGACCGGTCCTTGTCCGTCACCCAGGGAATTAACAATCTCACCCAGTCGGCCATCATGGGCGGTATTCTTGCCGTGGTCGCCATCTTCCTTTTCCTCCGAAACTTCCGTTCCAGCATCATCATCGGATCGGCCATTCCTATCTCTGTGCTCTGCGTTTTCATGATGATGTTTATGCTGCGCCAGTTCGGCGGCTCCACCCTGACCCTCAACCTCTACTCCATGATGGGATTGATGGTAGCCATCGGGATGCTCGTAGACCCGGCTGTGGTCGCCCTGGAAAATATCTTCCGCAAACGGTATGATGAAGGCCAGGATGCCTGGCAAGCGGCCCTGGAAGGGTCCAAGGAAATCGGGATGCCGGTGCTGGCCGCTTCTCTCACCACCGTCTGTGTGTTCGTGCCGGTCATCTTTTTTGCAGACTCGCGCAATGCCCTCTATATGAAAGACTTCGCCATCACGGTGGTGATCTCGGTTATCGCCTCCTTGTGCGTCGCCCTCACCCTGGTCCCCCTGGCCGGCTCCCGAGCCTTCCGAAATGACCAGTCCAACCTGGATTGGTGGCTCAAAAGCATCCTTGCGGTAGTTGTCCTGGGCATCCTCGGACGAACCATTTACACCACCGGAGTGAAGGAAACCATCATCTGGCTTGTCGAAGGTACCACCTGGTTTTTCGGCGGTCTATCTTCACTCTCCTATGGGGTCTGGGCAAGCCTGGCGGCCTTCCTCGGGCTCGGTGGCTTTCTCTATTTTCGCTACAGACACATCGGCATCAAACCCCTTTACGCCCGAATCGTTTCCAGCACCCTCCACTTCCGCTGGACTACCGTGACCGTGGCCTGTTTCTTCCTGGGTGCCGGGTTCTATGTCTACGGTCAGATCGAAAAACGCCCTTACCGGTACCAGTCGAACCGTTACGTCCGCTTCACGGTGGAAATGCCCCGGGACTACGACGAGCACAAAGCCCGCGCCCTGTTTGAGCATGTCGAGGGTATTTTGATCCCACGCAAAGACGAGTTCGGCATCGAAGCCATCGGCATCCGCTACAGCAGCCGCCGTAGCAACCGAATTTACCTCTATTTGGCCCCTCCCGAAGAAAGCAAGTATACCACCGACGAGGTCAAGAAAAAGGTCTTTGCCCTTTTGCCCAAAAACCTTCCCGGCATTCGCTTCAAGTCCGGAGGTTCCGGCTGGAGCACGGCCACCGGGGCGGGCGTGGAACTTCGGGGTCGAAACCCCCAGATTCTGGCAATGCTGGCCGAAGACGTCGAGCTCCGGATGCGAGACATCGAAGATGTGCACGAAATCCAGACCAGCCTGGAATCCGGCAACGAAGAAATTCGAGTCACCGTCAATCGGGAACGCGCCCAGCGTTACGGACTTTCTCCCCAGCAGGTGGCCACCACCATTGCCTCGGCCCTCGGCACCAGGGGCGGGACCAAGTTCAAGACGCCCAATGGCGAAATTGACATCACCGTTCAGCTCCAGGAAGAAGACCGGGCCACCCTGGAACAGCTCAAAAACAGCACCTTTGAAAGTGAGCGGGGTGAAATGGTCACCTTTGCTTCTCTGGCCGACTTCAACCTGACCCGGGGCCGCAACGCCGTCCGGCGGGAAGACCGCATGTCTACCGTGACTGTTTTTGCCAACACCGAGGCCAACGCCCGATACAGTGTGGGTCAGGAAATGATTCGCCGCATGGAAGAAATCTCCCTGCCTGCCGGCTACGCCTGGCAGATGGACAGAAGCTTTCGTTATATGACACAAGAACAGGGCGAGACCAACTTCACGATGATCTTCGCAGCCATCCTCATCTACCTGATTATGGCCTCCCTGTTTGAATCCTATATCCACCCCTTCACCATCATGTCCTGCATCAGCTTCGCCTTTGTCGGCGTTGCTTTCGGCTTCTACACCCTCGGAATCTCCATCGACAGCAATGCGATGTATGGCCTGCTCGTCTTGTTCGGCATTGTGGTCAACAACGGGATCGTCCTGGTCGATCACATCAACCGATACCGCCGCCAGGGCCTCTTCCGGCGCGATGCCATCATCCGGGGCGGCCAGGACCGGTTGCGCCCCATTATGATGACAGCCACCACCACCATCATTGGCTTAACTCCCCTTGTGATCCCAATGATCTACGGCACGGCAGACGGCTATGCCCGAAGGTGGGGGCCCATCGGACTCGTGGTCATATGCGGCCTGTCGTTTTCCACCTTGCTCACCCTGATCCTCCTGCCCACCGTCTATTCCTTGATGGACGACCTGTCCCGCTACAGCAAACGCGTTTTTGCCACGGCGAGATCTTAATAACAATATATTTTACAATAGATTAACTAAGGTCGGAGACATAATTCATCAAAGACCTCGCCGTTGTCTTGCTCAGCGGCGGCCTGGACAGTTGTGTGACCACCGCCATCGCCGCTCAATCTCACGACCTTGCGCTTCTCCACTTCACCTACGCCCAGCGCACACAAAATCGGGAACGGCAGGCCTTCACTGAGATCGCTGATTTTTACAGCCTGCCCGGCGACCGTCGTCTCATTCTAAACGCCGACTACTTTGCCCAAATCGGTGGGTCCGCCCTCACCGATTTGGGCATTCCTGTTCCCGAAGCCGATCTAACCCGCAAAGAAGTACCCATTACCTACGTTCCCTTTCGCAACGCCCACCTCCTTTGCCTGGCCACCTCCTGGGCAGAAGTCCTTGGCGCCCGCTCCATTTTCATGGGCGTGGTACAGGAAGATTCCTCCGGATATCCCGACTGCACCGAGGCCTTCTGCAAAGCGTTTGCGTTGGCGATCGAAGCAGGAACCAGACCCGATACCCACATCGATTTGATCACGCCTCTCATCCACCTCCACAAATCTCAAATTGTCAAAACCGGCAAAGACCTGAATGCCCCCCTTCACCTGACCTGGTCGTGCTATGACCGCGAAGACGTCGCTTGCGGTCGGTGTGACAGTTGTATACTACGCCTCCGGGCCTTTGAACAGGCGGGGGTTCGCGACCCGATTCTGTACCAATAAAAAAAGGGGGCGTGTAGGACACGCCCCCTTTCTGCAAAACGCCGTTCCTAATTCGGCTCTTCCAAAATTTTAATATTGTGAATATTCACCTTTTTCTCCACCAATTCCTGAATCACCTCCATATTGGCTTCCTTCAGCGTCTCCAGTTCCTGCTCAACCCGGCTCAGTTCTCCTTCCAGAGATAGCTGTTTGCGAACCAGGATGCTTTCTTGCTGCTCTGCAATTTTCCGCTCACTCTGAAACACTTTTAAACTTTCGGTGTGTTTCTTACATCGATTTTCGGCCTCCCGAAACCGATGGTTCAAGTGCACAATGCGGGTCGCCGTTCTATATTTAAGCACCAGCGCCAGACACAAAAGCACAAAGGTCAGCAGTCCGAGGAACATGGAAAAACTCCTTTCTCTCACCTTGTCACCTACGCCAGGATCAATCCCCTGCCGCCTTTCAGACGGATTTTTAATAGCACTATTTCAAGACGTTTTTTTCGGATCTGTTCGTTCTGCATTTCCTTTTCCTGATTGTCAATCTTCTTCTCCAGCTCTTCAACCGCAGCTTTCCCTTCTTGGATCCGTACCACAACATCCTGTTTTTTCTGTTTTTCCTTTTCTGTCTCCACGACAATCTCAACTGCCCGATCTTCGGTTTCCGAGATCTGTGGCAGCATCTTGACGTAAAAATTCGTGTAATCAATAATAATACTGGCCATATAAATCAAGCCACCCAGAATCAAAACAACAAAACCCCATTCCATGACGTACCCCCTTTATTGAAAAAAGCCACGGGGAGATTGAAAAAAGCCACGGGGAGATGGACTTCTGAAAAGGGGGTTGCAATCTTGGTGCCAAAATCGATATTATTACATAACAAGTTGTTTATTTTAACTATATATTCAATTTCACAAAATATAGCAGGCCTGAATTTTATAACAAAATGTTATATTCTGGCCAAAATAAGAGGGAGACGTATAACGCCTCGCCGGGCTTCCTACCACCGCACCCGAACCATTTCTTATGGATTGAAAACCCTGAACCTGCCCTGGCCCCTGTTTCTCTTTCTTGACAACACAATCAAGAAAGAGTACACTGGTATAGTCACTTCCGCCTTCGACATCCCCACACGTTCAAAGGAGGAGGCTCCCCATGCAATATGTCACCGTCCTGATGGGATTGGGCATTGTCTGCCTTTTTATCCTAAACGTATACCAATTTCTCACCCAGAAAGCGGCTCTCAGGATTGCGGAAATCCTCTACATTATGAGCCGACACGTTCGGGAAAAGGCTTCTGAGGTCCGCCGTGAGGGCAAAGATGTAGAAATCGTAGAAGCCCATCTCTTCGATATATCCACATCTGCCCGTACCCTCTTAAGAACCCTTGGCCGCAGCGAAACGGCTCTTGGTCCCGATCCGGCCCTGGATCTGCCACCCAGCAGCAATAAACTGGACTCAGAAAGCCTGCTTCGCCTGGCCGATAACATCCTGTATTCCGTTGTAGAGGATTCGCCGGAAGCCGAATGGGAAGATGTTGTCAACCGTACCCTGGAACGCTTTTTAATAAAAGCGCCCACCCTGGATCGGGAAGCAGCCAAACGAATCATCGACGTGGTGGCCCAGCGTTCCGAAAAGCCCAACGGTTCGCTGATATTTTCATTCAAAGAATAGAAACAAAAAAAGCGGTCGGAAAATTTCCGACCGCTTTTTTGATCCTACGTTATCCTGCTACGACAAATTCTGTGCCTGCTCTTCCACCGTCACTTCCTCTATATCGGAATGCTGTCCGGATTCGGTGACCTGAACTTCTCCGCCCGCGTCGCATTCCGCCTTAAAAGTAGCCCCTTCTTCCACAATCAGCATCCGCGTTTTGATTTTCCCAATAAACGTCGCTTGAGATTGCAGGTGCACTTTTTCTTCTGCTATCAGATCCCCCACAATCCGGCCGCTGACCAACGCTTCCCGCACTCTCACATCCGCCTCAATCACGCCAGATTCTCCCACAATTAAAGTTCCTGAAGAAACAAGCTCCCCTTTGAGTACACCGTCTACCCGAACACCGGTCTCTATTCGAAAACGACCTTCGGAAACCGACCCCCTGCCAATGACGGTATTAATAGCCTTGCCATTGGAAGACAGCTTGATCTTTCGAAACCTGGATTCACCATCCATGTGTTAGTTCCTCATCCAATACGCCCAACTGGGTTCAGAAATCTCTTAAGAACTCTATAATATAAACGTTATGCTCAAAGAGTCAATGCTTTTCATCGAAAGAGAACCCGCTTGACAACGCGGTTGCTGTAACCTATTTTGTAGGTCCAAATATCAGGCTTCAACAAAACAGAGTAATTGTGGAGACATTTATGGCATTTACCATCACCAAACAGGTAAGACCCAATGCAGTCTGGCAGGAGATGTACCTGCAAATCCGGAAAGACCAGCGCGTAATCATTGCGGCCGAGGGCCTCTGGTCTCCCGAAAGCCGTCCGCTCACCATTATCTGGTGCGGCCCCGATGGTATCGAGGGAAAGCTGGCAAACGAGGACTACAGGCTTCCCGGAACCAACGTGGGTGCTTTGATAGGCAAAATAGGAGACAGCCCCATCCTGACTGTCGGCAATTATTGGGATTTCTATTCGCCCTATGCAGGTCCCCTGTTTTTGTGTATGAACGAAAATCCCGACTACCACAGCCAGGCAGGCCTCCTACACGCCCAGATGATCCTTTTTGACCTATGAAACTGCTCCGCACAATTCTGTTTTTCGGCAGAGAATATTCCCTTTCTTTTGGTTTTATCCTCGTTGCCCTTTGCATCTGGGAAATCCTGGTCCACGCCCTGGACATTGCAGACTTTATTCTTCCCCCTCCCTCCAGCGTGTTCACCAAGCTCTGGCTGTCTCGCCACTTGCTGCTGACCCACGGAAGTGTCACCCTTCAGGAAGCCCTGGGCGGTTTTGTCCTCGGTGCCGGGGCAGGCACGCTCTTTGCCATCGCGATGGCCCGTTCCCGCCTGGTCGAACGAATGCTCTATCCGCTGATCATCTCCTCCCAAACATTCCCCAAAGAAGCCCTTGCGCCCCTCTTTGTTGTCTGGTTGGGCTTCGGCATGTTGCCCAAGATCATCATTGCAGGTCTGATTTCCTTTTTTCCCGTTGTGGTCAACACCACCCGGGGCTTGCTCTCAGTCGATCCGCTCACCCTGGACCTCCTCCATGTCCTTTCTGCCAGCCAGCGACAGATTTTCCTGAAAGTCCGCTTGCCCAATGCCGTGCCCTATCTGTTTGCCGCCTTAAAAATGTGTGTCACACTGAGTGTTATCGGTGCCGTGGTAGGCGAATTTGTAGGTGCCAGCGCTGGCTTGGGCCACCTGATTCGCCTGGCTAACTCCGAAATGGCTACCGACCTGATCTTTGCTGCCCTGGTCACCCTGGGTGGCATGGGAACGATGCTTTTTTTAATCGTAGAGGGATTGGAAAAAATGGCCCTCAAACGTTGGGGAGGCGCCG